>NZ_JAIUHE010000025.1:0-85705 GCF_020164995.1 Mesorhizobium sp. CO1-1-11 | reverse complement strand
CCCCGTCGATCGGGGGAGAGGTGTCGAGCGAAGCTCGACGGAGTGGGGGTCGACCCCTCGGCGCCGGGCGAGACGATGCTTGCGCTTCTGCGTCACAACACTAACCCTGCCTGGCCTGGATCCTGTTGTAGTCGTGGATGGTCCGGCTCAGCCGGCGGCGCAGGAAGTTGGATATGTTGTCGAAAACGAAGACGACGAGCAGAATTAGCAGCACCATGTAGAACACGTTAGCCCAGTTGGAATTGGTGCGCATCGCTTCCCACAGTTTCAGGCCGATGCCGCCGGCGCCGACGGCGCCGATGATGGTGGCGCCGCGGGTGTTGGATTCCCACTGGTAGAGTGTCTGGCTGATGAAGACCGGGATCACTTCGGGCATCACGCCGTAGCGCTGCACCAGGATGCCGTTGGCGCCGGTCGAGAGCACGCCTTCGCGCGGCTTGTCGTCGATGTTCTCCAGGCCTTCCGAATAGACTTTGCCGAGGGTGCCGATCTCGGTGAAGAAAATCGCTGCACTTCCCGCCAGCGGGCCGGGGCCGAAGGCGCGGGTGAAGAACAGCGCCCAGATCAGCATGTCGACCGAGCGCATGAAGTCGAAGAAGCGCTTGAGCACTTGGCCGAGCATGCCACTCGGCGTGATGTTGCGCGCCGCGAAGAAGGCAAGGGGGAAGGCGACGATGCCGCCGAGCAGCGTGCCGAGGAAGGCCATAACAATGGTCTGCAGGAGCTTCGTCCAGACATCGCCGTGCTGCCACTGGGCGTTGTTCCAGACGTTGTCGCCGGCAAGAGCAAGGTTGGTGGTACCTGGTTTCAGCTCTGGTCCCGAGACGATCAGCGAGATCACTTCCCGCGCTGATTTGCCGAAGAAGGGCGAGCGCGTGTCGAAAATGAAGTTCGCCCAGCCGAGGAAGCGCTTGCGCACCTTGACGCGGTCGACAGTGACGCGCACCTCGCCGACGAAGCCCATCTTGGCCACCACCTCGTCGTCATGGGCGGTGATCCAGTCCGGTACGGCACCCGTGACCACCGGCTTGCCGCTGGTCAGCGAAACAGGCACGGTCTGGCCGTTGGCGACGATCGTCGCCTGCGTCTTGTCGAAGGTGACGGATTTTGCCGGCCCGTCGATCAGCACGGTGAAGGTGCCGTCCGGATTCCTGGCCACCCAGTCGGGATTCGGGTTGTCGCCCAGCGCGGAAAAGCGCGGGTATTTGGGCGTGATCTCCGGCTGGTCGAGACGGAATTCCGGCTGCAGATCGTAGCTGATCCATTGTGTCAGGAAGAGCGGCAGGCGCTCCCAGTGCGATTCCCGCAGCACCTGCGGCAGGCTGAAGAACCACAAGGCATAGATCAGATAGAGGAGAGTGCCGACGAACAGCAGGAGCGGACCGAAGCGCTTGTATGCCGGGCGCCGGAACACCTGCGGGTGGCGCGCCTCGATCGACAGCATCTCCTCAGCGGTCATGGTCGCCATGATTTACGCCCCCATCATGAAGGCTTGTTCGCCGACCAGCTTGCGACGAAGCCAGGCGGAAAACTGGTCGATGATGAAGATGGTGGTGAACAGGAGCAGCACCAGTGCCAGCGTCTTGGCGCCGAAGCCGCGCGAGATGGAGAGCTTCAGCTCTTCGCCGATGCCGCCGCCGCCAACGGCGCCGATGATGGTCGAGACGCGGACGTTGATCTCCACGCGCAGCAGCGTGTACGACATGAAGTTGGGCAACACCTGCGGCAGGCCGGCAAAGCGAACCCGCTCGAGCCAGTTGGCGCCGACCGCGCGCAGGCCTTCCTCGGCTCGCATGTCGATGTTCTCGTTGATCTCGTAGAACAGCTTGCCGAGTGCGCCGATGGAATGCAGGCCGATAGCGATGATGGCGGCGATCGGACCGGTCGAGACGATGGCCGCGAACAGCCCGGCGATGACGATCTCCGGAAAGGCACGCAGCAATTCCATGAAGCGCTTGACCACCAGCCTCAGTGCCGGATGAGGCGTCAGGTTGCGCGCCGCGATGAAGGAAAAGGGCACGGCGAAGACAAAGCCGATGAAGGTCGAGACCAGCGCCACGTTCACGGTGGTCAGCATCAGCTCGAAATATTCGGGGATGTAGAAACCGCCCCAGACGTAGACGCGACCGAGCGGGAAGTTGAATTCCTGGGTGCCCGTATCATGCGGCGAGGCAATGTCGAACAGCGCCCGCCAGACGTCGTTCCTGTCCTTGGGGACCAGCCAGCTCAGGAAATCCAGAATATGCGGCAGCCGGTCGAAGAAGTGCCCGGCATTGGCTTCGTCGGCGAACCACATGCTGGAAAGCATCGCAGCAAGCAGCAGGCCGACGCCGAGCACGGTATACAACCGGCGCAGCGACGTCTGGCGTCGCCAGGCATCGGCCATCTCGTGGGTGGCGCCGGAGGGGGCTGTCACGGAAAGGGTCATGATCGGAGATGCAAAAAGGGCGGTACTTGATGAGGTACCGCCCTTTTGCAATTTCGCCGTTAGCCGCCGATGGCTGCCTTACGGGCTTCCACGATGACGCTGTAGAAGTCCGGCTTCACCGGAACGTAGCCGGTGAAATCGCCGCCTTCGACGCCTTCGAAGCAAGCCTTGTCCTTCTTGGGCAGGTCGGTGAAGAAGGCGGCCAGCTTGGCGGTCATGTCGTCGCCGATCGCGGTGCGAACGACCAGCGGGCCATTCGGGATCAGGCCCGAGCGCCAGACTTCGACGAAGTCGTTGGGGTCGACGGCGCCCTTGGCGACTTCCTTGTGGAAGGTGCCGGAGGTGTAGCCGTTCTTGAAGTCGCCGATGCCCGAGGAATCGTCGACCGCGACATCTACCTTACCGTCACGCACGGCCAGAACGTTGTTTTCGTGGCCGCCATTGAACTGGGTCGACGCGAAGTAGGTCTCGTTCGAGGCGCCGGTGGTCTTCGGAATCTGGGTCAGCGGGATCAGATAGCCGGAGGTCGAATCCGGATCGGCATAGCCGAGCTTCTTGCCCTTGGCCGACTTGATGTCGGTGATCCCCGACGTCTTCAGCGCCAGCCCGATCGAATAGTAGCCGGTGGAGCCGTCGGTCTGCTTGGTGGTGAGGATCGGGGTAACCGCCTTCGGATCCTTGAGATAGACGCTGGCGTAGCCGGAAGCGCCGAGTTCGGCGAAGTCGAGCGTGCCGCCGAGCAGGCCCTGGATGACGCCGTCATAGTCAGCGGCGGGGAACAGCGAAACCTTCTCGAAGCCAAACTCTGCCTTCAGGTGATCGGCCAGGCACTGGTAGTTGCGCAGCCGGTCGGTTTCGTTTTCACCGCCGAGAATGCCGACGCGAAATTCCTTCATGTCGGCGGCATGGGCCATGCTGGTGGCCATGGCGAGCACCGAAACGGCACCGAAAACCATCTTCCTGAACATTGATATCTCTCCTGTAAGTTCCGGCCCCGCGCCGGCAGCGTTCTTGATCTTGACAAGTGCCCTTGACGCGGACGGACGATCCAGGCTGCTCGCTATTGGCCCTTACTGGGCTCAGTATCCCGGGAATGCGGGCTCGAGCGGTCCGGCGGATGCGGCGATCTTCTGCTTGAAGGCAACACTGGTGGAGGTGATGACCTCCGATATCTCGCCGCCATTGCTGTCGGCGCCGTAGACAAGACGCACGGCTTGGCGGTCAAGCTCTTCGGGCGGCCCGTCGAAGACGACCTTGCCGGCGGCCATGCCGATGATGCGGTTGCAATAGGTGCGGGCGGTATCGAGCGTATGCAGATTGGTGACAACGGTGATGCCTTCGCGCAGATTGATGTCCTGCAGAGAATCCATCACCACCTTGGCGTTGAGCGGGTCGAGCGAGGCGATCGGCTCGTCGGCGAGGATCACCCTGGGCTGCTGCATCATGGCGCGGGCGATGGCGACGCGCTGCTGCTGGCCGCCCGACAGCGTGCCGGCGGGCTGAAGTGCGGTGCGGGCGATGTCGAGCCGCTCGAGCGCGGCGACCGCCTCGGCGCACTCGGCGCGCGAAAACATCCCGAGAAGATTGGACAGGGTCGAACGGTGGTTCAGTTTGCCGAGCAGCACGTTGGTCAGCACGTCGAGGCGCGGCACCAGGTTGAACTGCTGGAAGATCATGGCGCAGTCGCGCTGCCAGCGCCGCAGCGGCGAGCCGCGCAGCCTGGAAACCTCGGCGCCGTCAAAAAAAATCGACCCCTGGCTGGGGTCGACAAGACGGTTGATCATGCGAAGAAGAGTGGATTTGCCGGCACCCGAACGACCGATGACACCGACCATCTGCCCTTGCGGGATCGAGATGCTGACGTCGCTGACGGCGGTGTTCTTGCCAAATCGTCGGCTGACGCCGCGGATTTCGAGCGTGGCAGAGTTTGCTGACATGGGCTGGTTCCAGTCCGGTCCATATTGATCGTCAGGCATTCGCCTAACGCAACCACATGAACCTGCCGTGTCGCGATGATGTCAGTTTTGTTACGCTCCACAGGCGCGGCGACTGGCGCCTTGCGGGCGATCAGCCGAGCACCAGCAATTCCTCGAAATGCTTCATGTCGCGGAATGCGCAGAAGGCGGGAGCCTTGATCTCGATCACCGGCGCCTGGCGCGCGAAAAGTGCCAGGCAATCGTCAAACAGCGCCTGCCACGCGGCGGCCCTATCATCATCAAAGCGCTGGATCTGATAGGCGAAGGTGATGTGGAAGACGTAGGTGTCGTGATCGGGATGCCGGTAGCCGAACGGCACCGCGAGCGCATCGCGCCATGCACGCATGATGCGCCCATCCTCGTCGGTCGCGCCGGCAACGGTGAGGCCGGTCGGCAGGACCTCGGCCACCTTGATGTTGAAAGGGCCGAAGCCCTGGAACCCCTTCAGGCGCTCCAGATAGAGGCGGGTCATGGCGTCGATGCTGGTGTCGAGCGGCACGTCCCGCGGCCAGAAGGGCAGGCGACGGCGATATTCGATTATGCCCTGGAAAAGGGTCATGTGCAGGCTGGAAACGGGCGTGAAGGCGAGGCGGTCGGCATCAGGCATTGCCAGCATCTTCTCGCGGACGGCCAACACCACCGCTTCCGAAGGCGAGCCGCAGACCAGATGGCTGACGACGGTGTTGCCCGGCTCGAGGAGGAAGTTGCCTGACGAGTCGTAGCGCGTGCCGAGATGCGCCGGCAACGCCGGATTGGATCCGGCAAAGAATCCGGCGAGGGAGGGTCTGACAGTGTCGAGCATGGCGATCTCCTTGGAGGAGATCGCGTCCTGTCCGAGTCCTGTGTCAAGGATATGAACAAGCCGGCGATATGACGATGATGCGAGGGCTATGCCTCTTTGCCCGATGCACGTTCTTCGTGTTTCTCCAAAAACGCTTCGGCCGTCAGCTCCCGAAAATCATCGAGCGCGGCGCGCAGCCTCGCGTGATCCCAATCCCACCAGGCAAGCGCCTGGTAGCGCTCGGCGGTGCGGCGGTCGAAGCGCTCGCGGATCGGTTTTGCCGGTACGCCGGCGACGATCGTGTAGGGCGCGACGTCCTTCGAGACGACCGCGCCGGCGCCAACGGCGGCGCCGTCGCCGACGGTGACGCCGGGCAGGACGGTCGAGCCGTGGCCGAGCCAGGTGTCGTGGCCGATGATGACGCGCTTGGCGCGGCGCTCGGCGAAGAATTCGCTCTCATGCTCGGCGTCGTCCCAATAGTCGGAGGCGCGGTAGGTGAAGTGGTGCAGCGTCGGCCGCCAGGTCGGGTGGTTGGTGGCGTTGAGGCGCACGCTGGCGGCGATGTTGGCAAATTTGCCGATCGTCGCGCACCAGACCGCGCAGTCCTGCATCATGTAGGAATAGTCGCCGATCTCGCTTTCCGAAACCCGGCTGCGGTCGGCGATCTCGGTCCAGCGGCCGAGTGTCGAGTTGTGCACCTCCGCCGTCGGGTGAACCAGCGGCGTCTCCGATAGCTTCCTGGTCATGCGGCGATTTTTCCCGGAGCGAAGGCGGTGACGTCGATGATGCGGTCGGCCACCGCCTCGCGCACATCGTGATCGTGGAAGATGCCGAGCAGGGCGACGCCCGCCGCCTTTTTGGCGGCGATGAGTTCGATCACCACGTCGCGGTTCGTCGCGTCGAGCGATGCGGTCGGCTCGTCGAGCAGCAGGATGGGGTGCTCGGTGATGAAGCCTCGCGCGATGTTGACACGCTGCTGCTCGCCGCCCGAGAAGGTTGCCGGTGGCAGCATCCAGAGTTTTTCCGGCAGGTTGAGCTGGGCCAGCAACCCGCGTGCCTTGGCTCGGGCTGCCTCGCGCTCCTCACCGCGTTCGACCAGTGGCTCAGCGACGACGTCGAGAGCCGAGACGCGCGGCACGGTGCGCAGGAACTGGCTGACATAGCCGATCGTTTGCCGGCGTACGGCAAGCACGGTGCGCGGGCTGGCATGGGCGAGGTCGATCAGTCCGTCCTCGTGCCTGACGATGATCTGGCCTTCGTCGACGGCGTAGTTGCCGTAGAGCATCTTCAGGATCGAACTCTTGCCGGCGCCGGACGGACCACCGAGCACGGTGCATTCGCCCGCCTTGATCGAGAACGAGACACCCGCGACGACAGGGAGTTTGATGCCGTCGCGCAGATGCATGGTGAAGCTTTTGGCAACGTCGGAAACAACGAGTGGGGTCGGCATCAGAAGGTTCTCCGATTGTCGTCGGTCGGCGGGAGGATACGGCTCTTTCTCCCCGCCACTATACGGGGAGAAATGTCCGGCAGGACAATGAGGGGCAGCGCCGAGGTCCGGCTGAGCAGTTGCTTTGCGCAGGGCGAAGGTGCCGGGACGACAGATGCGTCCGCAACGCACGTTCCCGCCACGTCAGCGCCGCCCCTCATCGCCCTGCCGGGCACTTCTCCCCGTATAGTGACGGGGAGAAGTGGCTGTGTCGGGCGGTTTCGCCAATCGCCAACGTTGAAAAAATTCGCTTGGCAGCGGGTGGTGGCCTGGCGCCATCATCACACCTGCAAAATCGAGGAAACCAGCAATTGCGTGTAGGGCGCGCGCGGGTCGTCGAGGACGCGGTCGGTGAGGCCGCTTTCGACGACGCGGCCATCCTTCATCACCATCATGCGCTGCGACAGAAGCCGCGCCACCGCGAGGTCGTGGGTGACGACGATCGCGGCAAGGCCGAGATCGGTGACAAGGCCGCGCAACAGGTCGAGCAGGCGGGCCTGCACCGAGACGTCGAGGCCACCTGTAGGCTCATCCATGAACACCAGCCTTGGCCCGGTGACGAGATTGCGGGCGATCTGCAGCCGCTGACGCATGCCGCCGGAAAAGGCGCGCGGTTCGTCGTCGATGCGGTCTTCCTCGATCTCGACGCGCGACAGCCAGTCGACCGCGGTGGCGCGGATCTTGCCGTAGTGGCGGTCGCCGACCGCCATCAGCCGTTCGCCGACATTGGCGCCGGCCGAGACCGTCATGCGCAGGCCGTCGGCTGGGTTCTGATGGACAAAGCCCCAGTCGGTGCGCATCAGGAAGCGGCGCTCGGCCTCGCTCATGCGGTAGAGCTCGCGGAACTGGCCGTCGCGCATGCGGTAGCTGGCGGTGCCGGAGGAAGGCAGCAGCCGCGTCGACAGGCAGTTGAGCAGCGTCGTCTTGCCGGAGCCGGACTCGCCGACGACAGCCAGAACCTCGCCCGGCCACAGGTCGAAGGAGACATTGTCGCAGCCGACCCGGGAGCCGTAGAATTTGGAGAGCGCCGAGACGCGCAGCAGCGGTTCGTCGGTCATTGCGCCGGCTCCATGTTTCCTGCGGCAAGATCGGTTTCGGGGGCAAGGTGGCCGCGATGGCCGTCGGCGCGTCGCTTCTCGCAATAATCGGTGTCGGAGCAGACGAACATGTGGCCGCCATGGTCGTCTAGGATGACCTCGTCGAGATAGACATTCTCGGCCGCGCATAGCGCGCAGGGCTGATCGAAAGTCTGCACCTCGAACGGATGATCCTCGAAGTCCAAGCTCACCACATCGGTGAAGGGCGGCACGGCGTAGATCCGCTTTTCGCGGCCGGCGCCGAACAACTGCAGGGCCGGCGAGCGGTGCATCTTGGGATTGTCGAATTTCGGCGTCGGCGACGGGTCCATGACATAACGGCCCTCGACCTTGACCGGATAGGCATAGGTGGTGGCGATGCGGCCGTGCTTGGCGATATCCTCATAGAGCTTCACATGCATGAGGCCGTATTCCTCCAGCGCATGCATTTTCCGCGTTTCGGTCTCGCGCGGCTCGAGGAAGCGCAGCGGTTCGGGGATCGGCACCTGGTAAACCAGCACCTGGCCCGCCGTGAGCGGATGTTCGGGGATGCGGTGGCGGGTCTGGATGATGGTCGCGGTGGCGGTATCGGTGGTCACCGCGACGTTAGCGACTTTCTTGAAGAAGGCGCGGATCGACACGGCATTGGTGGTGTCGTCGGCGCCCTGGTCGATGACCTTCAGCACATCGTCGGGGCCGATGATCGACGCGGTGACCTGCACGCCGCCAGTGCCCCAGCCATAGGGCATCGGCATTTCGCGCGAGGCGAACGGCACCTGGTAGCCGGGAATGGCGATCCCCTTGAGGATCGCGCGGCGGATCATCCGCTTGGTCTGCTCGTCGAGATAGGCGAAGTTGTAGGTGGCGATGTCTGGTTGCGCAGTCATTCCGCTGCCTCCTTTTTTTCTTCCGCCTTCGCTGGATTTTCGCGGGCCTCATATTCGGCGCGCATGCGGCGCACGAGGTCGAGTTCGGCCTGGAAGTCGACATAGTGCGGCAGCTTCAGATGCTCGACGAAGCCGGTCGCCTGGACATTGTCGGAATGCGAGATGACGAATTCCTCGTCCTGGGCGGCCGCGACGATGTCCTCGCCGAGCTCCGAGGCGCGCAGGGCCCGGTCGCAGAGCGCCATGGCCATCGCCTTGCGTTCGCTCTGGCCGAAGACGAGGCCGTAGCCGCGGGTGAATTGCGGCGGCGCCTTGGCCGAGCCCTTGAATTGGTTAACCATCTGGCATTCGGTGACGCGCACCGTGCCGAGCGGCACGGCGAAAGGCAGTTCGGGAACGTCGAGCTCCAGCTCGACCTCGCCGATGCGGATTTCGCCGACAAAGGGATGGTTGCGGGCATAGCCGCGCTGGGTGGAATAGCCGAGCGCCAGCAGAAAACCTTCGTCGCCGCGCGACAGTGCCTGCAGGCGGATGTCGCGCGCCATCGGGAATTCCAGCGGCTCGCGGGTGATGTCGCCGGGAACATGATCCCCAGGCATGTCGCCATCGGGCTCGATCAGGCCTTCGCGGGCAAGGATAGCCGAGACACGCGGCATCGCCTGGGCTTCCGTCTCGCGCCGCAAGGGCTCGGCGACATCGACACCGGCGGCGAGCTCGGGGTCGAGCAGGCGGTGGGTGTAGTCGAAGGTCGGGCCGAGCAACTGGCCACCGGGCAGATCCTTGTAGGTCGCCGACACACGCCGCTCGACCAGCATGGTGCTGGTGTCAATCGGTCTGGAATAGCCGAAGCGCGGCAGCGTGGTGCGGTAGGCGCGCACCAGGAAGATCGCCTCGATCATGTCGCCGCGCGCCTGAACGATGGCTAGCGCGGCCAGTTCCCTGTCATAGAGCGAGCCTTCGCTCATCACCCGGTCGACGCCGAGCGCCAGCTGTTCCACGATCTGGTCGAGGCGAAGTGCGGGCACCGAGCGGTCGCCGCGCCGGCGGTCGGCAAGCAGGCTGTGGGCGTTGGCAATGGCGGCTTCGCCACCTTTTACCGCGACATACATCTTACGCCTCCATCGTCTTGATACGCGTCGTGCGCGGCAGGCAGGCTATGCGGTCCGATGTGGCGAGGATGATGTCGACGCCGCGCGGAAAGCGCCTGATATTCTGCTTCCACTGCTCGACGAAATGGCGCGGCATCTGTGCCGGCGCGATCGTGGCGCTGGTTTCGATGCCCGGGCCTTCCAGCAGTAACGGAGTGCCTGAAACGAGGTCGCCGACCTGCAGGATCAGCGTCGTCGATCGGTCGGGATAATCCTGCGTGCCCTGCGAAAAACCGTCGAGCGCCATCATCTCGGCCGGCATGGCAACAAACGCGAAATGCGCGTCGGCCGGCGTGTTGGCCAGCGGCGCGCCTGTGTGGAAACCAAGCCAGGACCCGATCGCGGCCGAGGCATGCAGGGCCGGGTCGAGCCAGAGCGGCGTGTCGTTGTCGCATAGCGCCAGTGCCACGGCGCCCGACGTCGCCGAGAGCGGAGCCGGTGGGCGGGCCAGGGGTGGCAAGGGGTGGACACTGCCCGGCCGCGCCATGGCATCCATGACGGCCCGAAACACGGTCTGAGCGTTGAAGACCGGATCGGCGAAACCGCCCTCGATCGATTGCGCAGCGATATCCATCAATCTTCTCCGCGAACCATGGTGAAGAAATCCACCTTCGTTGCCGCCGTCTCGGCGCGGCGTTTTTCCTGGGCAGCGGCAAGCGCCGACCGCAAAGGCGCGATCAGCCTGGTCTCGACCTCGGTGCGGCGGGCAGGGTCCTGCCAGAGCGCGTCGGCTATTGCTCCCAGCTTCGCCTTCAGCTTGTCGCGGCCAAGCGCGTAACAATGGCCGACCTGCCCGGATGACAGCCGGACAGTGGCGCGCGTGACGGTCGCCTCGCCGACATTGAAGGGCGCGCCGCCGCCGCCGATGCGGCCACGAAGCGTGACAAGGCCCGTCTCGGGACCGCGCAGAAGTTCGGCTTGCGAAGGCAGGCCAGACTCGTTCCAGAGCCGGACGATGTCGTCGCCGCTCGATTGCGCCAGCGTCGCCATGGCGGCCTTGCGCTCGGCCTGATCGCGGGCTTCCTGTCCTCGCATCGCCAACTTCCTCTCTGCTAAATTTGTCTATTGATATAGACAACTATACAAATTATACATATTACCTAACGCGAGTCCATGACGGGTGCGTGACAGGCCGGGGGGCAAAACATGATCGAGCATGATGTGGCCGACAGCATCGAGCGACGCAGCGGCGTCTCACTGTGGCGCCAGATCGCCGACAGAATCCTGCAATCGATCGCCGCCGGCGATTTCGCCGAAAATGCCGCGCTGCCGCCCGAAGTCGCGCTGGCCGAGCGCTACGGCGTTAATCGTCACACCGTGCGCAGCGCCATATCGGCCCTCGTGCAGGAGGGCGTGCTGCGGGCCGAACAGGGGCGCGGCACCTTCGTCCTGTCACGCAAGCGGCTGTCCTATCCGATTGGCGCGCGGACACGCTTTTCGACTGGCCTGCAGGGGCAGACGTCGGAACGGCACATCGTGCTGCTCGCTTCGTCGGTCGAGCCCGCCAACCAGCGCGTGGCCGAAGGCCTTGGCCTTGCCCGGGGTGCCGAGGTGATCCGGTTGGAGACACGCGGCGAGGCTGACGGACGGCCAGTGTCGCGCGCCGCTGGATGGTTCGATGCCCGGCGCTTTGCCGGCATCGACAAGGCGATGGCGCAAACCGGTTCTATCACCGCCTCGCTCGCACGTTTCGGTATCGACGATTATCTCAGGCAATCGACCGTGCTGTCGGCGCGCCATGCCGACGCCGCCGATCTCGCCGATCTCGACCTGCAGCCGGGCGCCATCGTGCTGGTCACGGTGGCGGTCAACGTCACGCCCGACGGCCAGCCGATCCAGTTTTCGGAGTCGCGTTTTCCGGCCGAGCGGGTGGAGCTGAAGCTGTCGGCGCTGTAAGGCTATCCGATCTCGATGACAGCCTTGATCAGGCCCGACTTTTCATGCGCCCAGCGGGCGAGATCCCCTGGCGTATCGGCCAGCGTGGTGCGGTGGGTGACAAGCTTGGCCAACGGCACGGCACCATTGCGGATCGAGGCCGCGACATGGTCGAAGTCGGCGCGCAACGCATTGCGGCTGCCGATCAATGTCATTTCTCGCTTGTGGAACTCGGGATCGGAAAAAACAATATCGTCCTTGACGACGCTGACCAGCACCAGCGCTCCGCCATGCGCGACGTGGGCGAAGGCCGATTGCACCGATCGCGTGTTGCCGGTGGCGTCGAACACCACGTCGAAGCCTTCGTCGCCGGTCGCATCACGCACCAGATCGGACACGGGTGCTTGCGAGTCGTCGAGAATCGAAAAGCCGAGTTCACTCGCCGCGAAGACCAGTCTTTCGGTGCTCATGTCGAGAAGTGTCACGTCCAACCCGGCAATGCGGGCGAAGATGGCGGTGCCGAGCCCGATCGGGCCGGCGCCGATGACCAGCGTGCGGGCGCCAGGCTCGGCCCGGGCGCGCCGCACGGCATGCGCCCCGATGGCCAGGAATTCGACGGCGGCGGCGGCGGCGAGCGACAGGCCGTTGGTGGGATAGAGATTCTCAGCCGGCACCAGGATCTGTTCGCACATTGCGCCGTCGCGGTGCACGCCGAGCACTTCGATTCTGACACAGCAATTGGGCTTGCCGTGCCGGCAGGCGATGCATTTGCCGCAGGAAAGGTAGGGGTTGATGATCACCGGTTCGCCAAGGGCGAGGTCGACGCCTTCGCCCCGCTCGATCACTGTGCCGGAGACTTCGTGGCCCATGATGCGGGGATAGGCGAGGAAAGGGTGCTTGCCCTCGAAGATATGGTAGTCGGTGCCGCAGATGCCGACATGGCTGACCGCCACAAGAGCCCAGCCAGCAGGCGGGGCGCCGGGAGCCGGGTGGTCTTCGACAACAAGGTTGCCGGGCGAGCGGCAGACGACGGCTTTCATGCTTTGATCCAGTCTGTTCAAGAAATCGCCGGCCCGCGCCAGGCCGGCGATCGATTGGAATGCGTCATTTGCCGCGGCGGCGCAGTCCGTCGAAGTAGACGATGATGATGATCAGCGCGCCGGTGATGATGCGCTGCCAGAACGAGTTGACGTTGAGCAGGTTGGCGCCGTTGTTGATGGTGGCCAGGATGAAGGCGCCAAGCAGCGGCCCGTGCACCGAGCCGACCGCGCCGAACAGCGAGGTGCCGCCGATGACCGAAGAGGCGATCGCCTGCAGTTCCCAGCCCTCGGCCTGGGTCGGGTTGCCGATGCCGATGCGGGCGGCGAGCAGCACGCCGACGAAGGCCGCGCACAGGCCGGACAGCGTGTAAGCCATGTAGATGGTGCGCTGGACATTGACGCCGGACAGGCGCGAGGCCTCGGCGTTGGAGCCGACCGAAAAGAGGTAGCGGCCCCAACGGCTGTGATGCAGGAAGACATAGGCGGGCACACCCACCAGGATCACCATCCAGAACAAATTGGGGATGCCGATAAAGGAATTGCGCGAGAAGGCGGTAAAGCTGTCGCTGTTGATGTTGATCGAGTTGCCGTTGGTCATCAGAAGGCCGATGCCGCGCAGCGAGGTCAGCGTCGCCAGCGTGATGATGAACGGCGGCAAGCCCATCTTGACGATGCCGAAGCCATGGAAAAGGCCGATGGCGACACCGACGAGCAAGGTGATCAGGATGGCGACCGCGATCGGAACGCCGGCATTGATCAGCATGGCGACGACGACGGTGGCGAAGCCGACCACCGCGCCGACCGACAGATCGATGCCGCCGGTAATGATGACGAAGGTCTGGCCGACCGCCATGATGGCGATCATCGAGCCCTGCCGCAGAAGATTGGCGATGTTGTTGCCCGAGGCGAAGCTTGGCGTCGCCAGGGACAGGACGATCCAGAGCAGCACCAGCAGCGCCAGCAGCGTCAGCCCGAACAGGACGTTGTAGTTGCGCTTCGGTTTTTCGGCGGGGATCGCCTCGATGCTCATGTCTGTCCTCCCAGTTTTTCTTGTTTCTCGGCGAGCGCCTGCGTGAGAATGTCCTCGTGACTGGCGGTGTGGAACCCGTGCGTGGCCACCAGCTTGCCGCGCCGGAACACGTGCAGCGTGTCGGCCAGTTCGTAGACCTCCGGCAAATAGGACGAGATCAGGATGATGCCGGCGCCCTTCGACAACAGCTCGCCGAACAGGCGATAGATCTCCGCCTTGGTGCCGACATCGACGCCGACCGTCGGTTCGTCGAAGATGAACAGCTTGGCGCCGTGCGCCAGCCATTTGCCGATGACGATCTTCTGCTGGTTGCCGCCCGAAAGGCTCGACGCCAGCGCCCCGCGCGTCGGCGTCTTGATCCTCAGGCCGGCGATCTGACGGTCGGCCTCGGCCTTCTCTTTCGCATTCGAGATCAACAGATTGCTGGAGATGCGCTTGTAGATCGGCAAATTGAGGTTGAGGCCAACCGGCAAATTGAGGCAAAGGCCTTGGTCGCGGCGGCTTTCCGGCGCCAGTGCCATGCCGAGCTTGATGGCGTCGTGCTCGGAGTTGATCTGGACGTCCTTGCCTTCCCACAGGATCTGGCCGGCCGACTTCTTGTGACGTCCATAGAGCGAGGTGACGAACTCGCTGCGGCCGGCGCCGATCAGTCCGTAGAGGCCGACGATCTCACCGGCACGCACCGTCATCGAGATGTTCTCGAAGCCTTTGCCCGACAGGTTCCTTGTTTCGACGATCGGAGCGCCCGGCGTGAAATGCTCCTTGTGATAGACCTGTTCGATAGAGCGGTTGATCATCATCTTGACCAGCTCGGCATCATTGGTCTCGGCGATATTGCGTGTGCCGACCAGCGTGCCGTCGCGCAGCACGGAAACCCGGTCGGCGAGTTCGAAGACCTCCTCCATGCGATGGCTGATGTAGATGATCGTCACGCCTTCACCCTTCAGGCGCCGGATCAGCGTGAAAAGCTGGTCGGCCTCCTTGCGGGTGAGGTAGGCCGTGGGTTCGTCGAAGATCAGGAATTTGGTGCCGCGCACCGTGGCGCGGGCAGCGGCGATCAGCTGTTGCTGGCCGATGGTGAGATCACCCAGCACGACATGCGCCGGCAGGTCGAAGCCGAGATCGTCGATGATCGTCTGCGCTTCCCTGACCATGGCGCGCTGCTGCAGGATGCCGAAACGGGAATTTTCCTCGCCAAGGAACATGTTGGCGGCGACCGTCAGGTGACGGCACAGCACGACTTCCTGGTGCACGGCATTGATGCCGAGCGCCATCGCTTCATGCGGCGTCGCCAAGGCAGCCGGCTGGCCTTCCCAGAGGACCTCGCCAGAGGTGCGCGGCATGACGCCGGTCAGGAGTTTGATGAGGGTCGATTTGCCGGCGCCGTTCTCGCCGACGATGGCGTGGATTTCGCCTGACTTGAAGGCGAGATTGACCGGCTTCAGCGCATGGGTGCCGGGGTAGCGTTTTTCCAGCCCGCGCAGTTCGAGGATGGTCCTGCCGGGTTCCAGCACGGGGGCCGGATGCAGTTCCTGCGCCGTCGGCGTCATGACAATCCTCCCAGATTGGCCTCGCGGTTGGCATTCGGCGAGGCTGCGGTCGTCTTTCAGGCGAAGGCCAAACGGGCTGATCGCCAAGCCGCTTTGGCGGCGGATGCTTCCGGGGCCTCTGGCCCCGGAAGCGGTTTTGAACGCCGGCTGCTTAGAGCTTGGGATTGAGCAGCGCGTCGATCTTGGGGTCCTTCATATTGGCCTTGGTCACCAGATTGGCGCCGGTGTCCACATTGGCCTCGACCTTCTCGCCCTTCGAGGCGGCGAGCGCGGTCTTGATGCCGTCATAGCCCATCCGGTAGGGATCCTGGACGACGAGGGCGGAAATGACGCCGTCGTTGAGGAACTTGATCAGCTTCTCGTCGCTGTCGAAGCCGACCAGCGCCAGCTTGCCGCCAAGGTTGTTCTCGGCGACGGCCTGGCCGACGCCCTGTGCCATGATCAGGTTGGAGGCGAAGATGCCCTTGAGGTTCGGATTGGCGGTGATCAGGTCGGTGGCGATGTTGAGGCCGGTGGTGGCCTGGCCGTCGGCGTATTTGTCGGCGACCAGCTTCAGGCCGGGATATTTTGCCTTGAGCTGCTCGGTGAAGCCCTGCTTGCGCTGTTCGAGCGAGCCGGCGCCGGGAGCGTTGGTGATCAGGGCGACGTCGCCCTCGATCTTGCCGCCATTGGCGGCGCCGATGGCGGCGGCAAGGCCGTCCGCGGCGACGCGTCCGCCCTGCACGTTGTCGGTGGTCAGGAACGAGGTGAAGGCCTTGGAGTCGGCGCCGGAGTCGATGCCGATGACCTTGACCTTGGCGGCTGCTTCATCGATCGGCTTGCCCAGCGCCTTGAACTCGGTGGGCGCGATCACGATCGCGGCCGGGTTGCTGGCGACGGCGTTCTCGAGGATCGAGACCTGGCCATTGACGTCGGTCTCGGCCTGGGCGCCGAGTTCCGGCACGTTGATGCCGAGATCCTTGCCGGCCTTGCGGGCGCCGGCCAGAACGATCTGCCAGTAGAAGGACGTGGTGTCCTTGACGATGATCGGGATAGTCACATCCGCCGCCGAAACCGGTGCGGTATGCATGACGCCGGTGAGCATCGATGCTGCCGCCAGGGCCATGACGGCGCGGCGGTTGAGAATGCTGGTCACGAATTTCATAGGATCCTCCCTAAGTCGCCCGGTGAACGTTAACGGAAGCTCCGTCCGGATAGGCGTAGCCCAAACAGAACTTTATCAATAAAAAACAGTTGCACCGTTTTGATAGTGCATCGATCCAGCCGATGCAAGCGGTGTTTCAGCCAGTTCTTCCAGACAATGACTCCCCTAGCGGCGGCTTCTCCCTTGTCGCGGTCAGGCGCTCCCGTTTCCGTTCTGTAAAGCTATGGAATATTAATTCCATAGCTCAGTC
The DNA here is from genome assembly GCF_020164995.1 of Mesorhizobium sp. CO1-1-11. NCBI lineage: Bacteria > Pseudomonadati > Pseudomonadota > Alphaproteobacteria > Hyphomicrobiales > Phyllobacteriaceae > Mesorhizobium > Mesorhizobium sp. CO1-1-11. The sequence goes on along the minus strand of NZ_JAIUHE010000025.1, from coordinate 69,031 downwards.
AATATGGAATGTTCATTCTTCTTTGGATCGCGACATCGCGAAGGCGGGTCGCGCGCCCGTGCACATCGCGACGATGCGCTTCAATGCAGTTCCTGCACCACCGTGTAGGGACGATACCTGGCATAGTCCGTCTCCGGCACGTCGATATCGAGCAGTTCGAGGTTGCGCGTCAGGTTTGCCAATTTTGCGGTACCGGTCAGCACAGTGGCGACCGCGGGTTCGTGCAAAGGAAACTGGAACGCGGCGGCGGGCAGCGGGTAGCCACCTTCAGCGGCGATCTTCTCCATGGCGTCGACACGGTCGAGAACATCGCGGCTGGCGGGCTGGTAGTCGAAATGCGCCCCTTGCACCGGCCCGGTCGCCAATATGCCTGAGTTGAAAACCCCGCCAATGACAAGCGAGGTGCGTTGCGCCCGGCACAGCGGCAGCAATTCGGCTTCCGCGCTGCGGTCGAGCAAGGAATAGCGGCTGGCGAGCAGGATGCAGTCGAGCGGCGCGCGGCGCATTACGTCGAGGCAGATCTGGACTTCATTGACGCCGAGCCCGTAGGCGGAAATCGTGCCGGCCCGCTTCAGCTCCTCGAGCGCCTTGAGGCCGCCGTCCATCAACTGGCGAAAGTGCAATTTGGTTTTCTCGACACCGTGCGTGTAAACGCCGATATCGTGGACAAACAGGATGTCTATCCTGTTTAGCCCAAGGCGCGCATAGCTGAACTCGACCGAGCGCATGATGCCGTCATAGGAATAGTCGTAGTCCAGCGCGAAGGGCAGCGGATCGACATAGGAGTGGTCTGGCACCTGATCTTCGGGCACCGGGTGAAGCAGGCGGCCGACCTTGGTCGACAACACATAGGAATCACGTGGCTTGTAGCGCAGGAAATCGCCGAAGCGCCGTTCCGACAGGCCGAAACCGTAGAAGGGCGCGGTGTCGAAATAGCGCAGGCCCGCCTCCCAGGCACCCTGCAGCGTTTCCATTGCCGCTTCGCGCGAACACGCCCGGTAGAGGCCGCCGATCGCGGCGCCTCCGAAACTGACTTCGGTGACCTCCAACGCGGTCTGGCCGATGCGGCGTTTTTCCATGCGCAACCTCCCTATCCCGGCCACTTGTCCGGCCGGGCAGTCTATCAGACATCAATCGAAATCAGAGCGTCGCGCCGAGATGCCAGGGCACGAATTCGTTGTCCCCGTAGCCAAAATCCTCGCTCTTGGTCTTGCGGCCCGAAGCCGTCTCGACGATCAGTTCGAAGATCTCCCGGCCCATGCCGGCAATGGTCTTTTCGCCGGAGGCAATGACGCCGCAATTGACGTCCATGTCCTCTTCCATCTGGTGATACATGGTCGAGTTGGTGGCGACCTTGATCGAGGGGGTCGGCCGGCAGCCGAAGCAGGAGCCGCGGCCGGTGGTGAAGACGATGACATTGGCGCCGCCCGCGACCTGACCGGTGGCAGAGACCGGGTCGTAGCCGGGCGTATCCATGAACACCAGCCCATTGCCGGTGACCTTCTCGGCGTAGCCGAAGACGCCGTTAAGCGGCGTCTGGCCGCCCTTGGCGACCGCGCCCAGCGACTTTTCCAGGATGGTGGTTAGGCCGCCGCGCTTGTTGCCGGGCGACGGATTGTTGTCGATCGAGGCGCCATGCTTGGCGACGTGATCCTCCCACCATTTCACGTAGCCATCGAGCTTCTTGGCGACCTCGGGGCTTGCGGCGCGATAGGCGAGCAGGTGCTCGGCGCCATAGATTTCCGTCGTCTCGGAGAGGATGCCGATGCCGCCGACGCCAGCGAGGATGTCGACGGCCGCACCCAGCGCCGGATTGGCGGTGATACCCGACATGCCATCGGAGCCGCCGCATTGCAGGCCGACGACGATCTCGCTGACGGGGATCGGCTCGCGCTTCAACTGGCCGACTTCCTCGGCGATCTCGGCCAGCACGCCCATCGCCTTTTCGACCGATTTGCGCGACCCGCCGGCATCCTGGATGTTGAAGTGGCGCTTGCCGGCGGCGGCACCCTTCTGGCCGTAAAGCGTGAGCTGGTTGACCTCGCAGCCGAGCCCGACCATCAGCACGCCGCCGAAATTCGGGTGGCGGGCATAGCCGGCAAGCGTGCGGTGCAGCACCATCATGCCGTCGCCGGTGCCGCTCATGCCGCAGCCCTGGCCGTGGACGATGGGCACGAAGCCATCGATCCCGGGATATTTCGGCAAAAGGGTCCGGTTGGCGGTGTCGGCGATCGAATGGCAGACGGTGGCCGAGCAATTGACGCTGGCGATGATGCCGATGAAGTTGCGCGTGCCGGCGCGGCCGTCGGCGCGGCGATAGCCCATGAATGTCCGGGCGCGGTCCGCTTCAGTCGCATGCTCGGCCTCGCTTGGCGGCACCACGGGGAGGCGGCCGGCCTCGAAGACCAGATTGTGCGAATGGACATGCTCGCCGGGCGCGATGTCCTGCGTGGCGCGACCGATCGCCTGAGCGTATTTGACCACGGCTTCACCCGCGGCAATCGGCTTGATCGCCACCTTGTGGCCGGGCTCGATGACGGTGGCAGCGAGCGCGCCACCCGGCAGCGCGGTGCCGATCTCGATGCGCCCATTGGCAACGGCGACATTGTCGGCGGGGGACAGAAGAATGGTATTCGAGACGTTCACGGGCGGTTTCCTGGGTGATCCTGGGATGCGCGGATTGACACGCGCCTGTTAAGAGTTAATGTCTTTTATCGTGAAAAAACAGTTTTGCGTCAATTGTTTTTTCACGGCGGTTCCGCCCTGGGTAAGTGGTGGCGCTGCAGACGATGGAACGTCATATTGCGCTTCAAGCCGGCCGCCGCAAGCGCTGGCGTGCAACGGGTCAGGGGATGTCGAAGAGCAACAACGTCTACAAGGACGCCTATAACCGTTGTCTGAGGCTGCTCGATGAGACGCGCAGCCTGCCCTCGGAACCGGAACTTGGCGCCTTGCTGGGAGTCAGCCGCACGACCGTGCGCAGCATCCTGGCGCGCATGGAAGAAACCGGGTTGATCGCCTGGAACAAGCGCGCCAAGACGGTGCTGCGCGATCCACGTGCGGATGATTTCTTTCCCGAGGAAGAGACCGACACGCTGGCCGAGATCATCGAACGGTCGTTCATGCGCAGGCTGCTGGCCGGCGGCGCCGAGGCCGGCATGCAGATCAACGAGCTCGAACTGGCGCGCGAGATCGGCGTCGGCACCACCAGCGTACGCGAGTTCCTGATCCGCTTCTCCCGCTTCGGCCTGATCGAAAAACGCCGCAACAGCCATTGGGTGCTGAAAGGCTTCACGCGGGCCTTCGCGCTGGAACTGACCGAGATCCGCGAAATGTTCGAATTGCGCTCGGCCGCCGCCTTCACGGCGCTGCCGCAGGACAGTCCGGTATGGGGCGATCTCGATCGGCTGGAAGGGGAACACCGCGTTCTGGCACGCGAGATCGCGACGCGTTTCAATGAGTTCTCGGAGCTGGACGAGCGCTTGCACCGGCTCATTCATCGCGCCTCACGCAACCGCTTCATCGTCGATTTCTACGACGTCATCGCCATGATCTTCCACTACCACTACCAGTGGAACAAGGCACAGGAACGCGAGCGCAACGAAGTCGCGATCGGCGAGCATCTTGCCTATATCGAGGCGCTCAAGTCGCGCGATCTCGGCAAGGTCGATGCCGCCTGCCGCAAGCACCTGAAGTCGGCCCGCCAGACATTGCTGACCTCCATCCCGGAAAGCCGGCCATCCCAAAAGAACTGATCCTGCCGTGTTGCCGCAGCATGGAATTGACGATTTTCGACCTCTGGCTGCCGTGGTAGGGATAGTCATCGATTTGAAGAGGCAAATGGTGAACCGCCGGGAGAGACGCTGGAGCATGCCGGTCGCGCTTGTCGCGGCCTGTCTGCTGTTGCTCCAGTCGACACTTGGTGCGTTCGCCTTCAGCATCGGGCCTGATACCGCGCAGCTCGATGCCTTCGGCAACGTCATCTGTACCCACGATGGCGCCACACAGCTTCCCGGCGGCGACCAGCACCCGTCCCATCCGCCGGCCTGCTGCACACTCGGCTGCAGCATGTTTTCGCCGGCCTATGCGCCGCCGGCCGATGCCGGGCTTGCACTTGCGTCCCTTTCCTTCGAGACCGTCGCCTTCGTCTTCCCGGCGACCACGCATCTCGACTTCGCCCGCGAACGCTCCCCATCGAACCCGCGCGCGCCGCCACTGGCGGCTTGAGCCTGCTTGCTTGCGGAACCTTTCGCGAGCGTACTCATCCAAGATCAAGCATTCGCGACCGGCGACGGCGCGATCATCACGTCGTGGAGCAACCATGTCCCATTCTTTCCGTATATCGGCGGGCACTGTGTTCGGCCGCACCCTGTCCCGCTTCAAAGCCGATTTCGGCATTGCCGCGTTGGCCCTCGCGCTTGTCTTCCTGGGCGCCCAGGCCGTCCTGGCGCATGAATTCAAGGTCGGCGATCTCGAAATCGAACATCCCTGGTCGCGCGCCACGCCGGCCGGCGCCAAGGTGGCCGGCGGCTATTTCACCATCGTCAACAAGGGCAGTACACCAGACCGGCTGCTGTCGATTTCCTCCGACGTCTCGGAAAAGGCCGAGCTGCATCAAATGGGCGTCAAGGACGGCGTCATGACCATGCGGCCGGTGGATGGTGGCCTGGAAGTCCCGGCAGGCGGCAAGGTGGCGCTGGCGCCGGGAGGCTACCACCTGATGTTCATCGGCCTGAAGCGGCAACCCAAGCAGGGTGAAAAATTCGCCGCCACACTGACCTTCGAGAAGGCCGGCACGGTCAATATCGAGTTCGCCGTCGAAGGCATGGGCGAAATGGGCGGCATGGACGACCACGCCAATTGATCGCGCCGATCACCAATTTTGAAATCAGAGGGACCATCATGAACAAATATCTTTTGGCGGCCGGCGCGTTTCTCGTGCTGGGGACAAATGCCGCCTTCGCGCACATCACGCTCGAGACCCAGGAGGCGGCAGTCGGCTCGACCTACAAGGCTGTACTGCGCGTGCCGCACGGTTGCGACGGCAAGGCCACGACGGCGGTGCGCGCGCCGCATCCCCATGGCATGGCATGATCGCAATACCTTCCTGGATAGCCGATACGAACAGCAAGCTCGTCGGCTGGATTGCCGGCGGGCTGCTCGCCGCGGCCATGGCGTTCATCGTCATGGCCTCGACAAGCCCGGCCCTTGCCCATGCGGCGCTGATCAAGACCGATCCGGCCGACGGTGCGGTGCTGGCGCAGGCCCCGGCGCGGTTCTCGCTGACCTTCAGCGAGCCGGTCTCGCCGTTGGTGCTGACGTTGGTGATGCCCGACGGCACCCCGGTTCCGCTGACCCACTTCCGTCTCAGCGACCAGACGGTCGAGATCGACAATCCGCGGGCGCTCAAATCCGGTACGCATGTGCTGAGCTGGCGTGTCATTTCCGCCGACGGCCATCCGGTCGGCGGCTCGCTGCTGTTTTCCGTCGGCGCGCCAAGCGAGCCGCCGACCGTCTCCGAGGCGATTGACTGGCCGCTGCGGTCGGCGATCTGGATCGGCAAGGTTTTTCTCTACATAGGCCTTTTCCTCGGCATTGGCGGCGCGTTCGCCTTTGCCTGGCTGGCCGGGGATGGCCGTGCCGGCCAGCGCTTTGTCGCGGCCGCGATCTTGTGCGGGCTGGTGGCGGCACCCTTGTCGCTGGGCTTTCAGGGGCTCGATGCGCTGGGGGCGCCGCTCTCCCATCTGGCGCAGCCGGTGATCTGGCGCACCGGGCTCGGCACCAGCTTCGGCTGGACGGTGCTGATCGCCCTGGTCGCCTTGGGACTTGGCCTGCTGTCGCTGGCCGGACCGCGCGCGGCCGCCAGGCCGCTTGCCCTTGCCGGGCTGGCTGGCGTCGGCGTCGCACTCGCCGCCAGCGGCCATGCCAGTGCCGCCGAACCGCAATGGCTGACACGGCCGCTGGTCTTCGTGCATGGCGTCGGCATCGCTTTCTGGGCCGGCGCTTTGGTGCCGCTCGGCCTCGCGCTGAAGCGTCAAGCGGCGGGCGCCGTCGAATTCCTGCACCACTTCTCATGGGCTATCCTGCCTGTGGTGGCCTTACTTGCCGCGGCGGGCATCGTGCTGGCCGTGATCCAGGTGCAGATACCCTCGGCGCTGGTCGACACAGCCTATGGCCGGCTGCTGCTGGTCAAGCTCGCGCTGCTGGTCTTCCTGTTCACCCTTGCCGCCGTCAATCGCTGGAAGCTCACCGCTTCGGCCGAGGCGGGAGGGACCGAGGTGCAACGCAGGCTCACCCGCTCGGTCGGCGTCGAAGTGCTGATCGTGCTGGCGATCTTCGGGGTCGCCGCGAGCTGGCGCTTCACCCCGCCGCCACGAGCATTGGCGATCGCGGCGGCGCAGCCGGTTTCGGTCCACATCCACGCGCTGCAGGCGATGGCCGATCTCAGCATCACGCCAGGCCATGCGGGGCCGGTGGTCGCCTCGATGATCATCATGACCGGCGATTTCGGACCGCTCGACGCCAAGGAGGTGACGCTGGTGCTGTCGAAGCCCGATTCCGGCATCGAACCGCTGAAGCGCGCGGCGACCAGGCCCGGCGACGGCAGCTGGCGTGTCGACAACCTCATCATCCCGGTACCCGGCCGCTGGATGGTGCGCATAGACATCCTGGTCTCGGACTTCGAGATGGTGAAGATCGAGGCGCCGGTCGACATCAGACCGTAACGCCCCAGCCACACAATTGGGCGAGGCGGTTGACGCGGGCCTGAAGGGCCGTCAATCATTCAAGCAACAATGAGCGCAAGCTCGAAAACACCAGATCCGAAAGCAGGGAAGAAACGATGGAAAAAGCCGAAATCGGCCTGATCGGCCTTGGCACTATGGGCTCCAACCTGGCGCTGAACATCGCCGAGCACGGGCACCGCATCGCCGTCTTCAACCGCACAAGGGCACGCACCGACGCTTTCGTCGAGAATTCCGGTGCGCTCAGGGACATGGTCGTCCCCTGCTACAGCCTGGAGGAACTCGCCGCCGCGATCCGGCCGCCGCGTCCGATCATCATCATGGTGCTGGCCGGCAAGCCGGTCGACGAGCAGATCGAAGCGCTGCGTGGCGTGCTGTCCGACAACGATATCGTCATCGATGCCGGCAATGCCAATTTCCGCGATACGATGCGGCGCTTCTCCGAGCTCTCTGGCTCGGGTTTGACCTTCATCGGCATGGGTGTCTCCGGCGGTGAGGAGGGCGCGCGCCACGGACCCTCGATCATGGTCGGCGGCACGGAAGACTCCTGGAAGCGCGTCGAGAAGGTGCTGACCGCGATCTCCGCCAAGTTCAAGGAGGAACCTTGCGCCGCATGGCTCGGCACCGACGGCGCCGGGCATTTCGTCAAGACCATCCATAACGGCATCGAATATGCCGACATGCAGATGATCGCCGAAATCTACGGCATCCTGCGTGACGGCCTGGGCATGGGGCCGAAGGAGATCGCCACGGTATTTTCCAACTGGAACAAGGGCCGGCTCAATTCCTACCTGATCGAGATCACCGCCAAGGTGCTCGCCGCCGACGATCCGAAGACCGGCAAGCCGGTGGTCGACATCATCCTCGACCGCGCCGGCCAGAAGGGCACCGGCAAATGGTCCGTCATCGAGGCGCAGCAGCTCGGCATTCCGGCAACCGCGATCGAAGCGGCGGTGGCGGCGCGCGTGCTGTCGTCGATCAAGGACGAGCGGCAGGCGGCGGAAAAGGCCTATGGCAATATCGGCGTGACCAGGATTTCCGGCGACAAGGACGGGCTGCTGAAAGACCTCGAACTGGCGCTGTTCGCCGGCAAGATCGCCGCCTACGCGCAGGGCTTCGCGGTGATGAGCGGCGCTTCGAAGGAGTTCAACTGGAACCTGCCGATGCCGACCATCGCCAAGATCTGGCGCGCCGGCTGCATCATCCGCTCGCAGATGCTCGACACGATGGCCGAGGCTTTCAGTGGTGGCGCTTCCACCAACCTGTTGATGGCGCCTGCCTTCATCAGCCTGATGCAGGAGGCGCATCCGTCGCTGCGGCGCGTCGTGGCGAGGGCTTCCGAAGCCGGCGCGCCGGTGCCTGCACTGTCTTCGGCGCTTGCCTATTTCGACAGCTACCGCCAGGGCCGCGGCACCTCGAACCTGATCCAGGCGCAGCGCGACTTCTTCGGGGCGCATGGTTTCGAGCGCATCGGCGAGCAGGGCGCGTTCCACGGACCGTGGGGCAGCGGCGCGGCTGGCTAGATCACGCTATGAAGACATCCGGCTTAGCTTGGCTGCCGTGCCGGAATACTCACCGCTCCACATGTGGCTTCTCGATTCCGGGGATGCCGCCGACCTGTTGGGCAAGAAAATCGACCAGCAGCCGGACCCGGGCGATGCCCGCCCGTTCGGGGACGATCAGCATGCTGAGCGGAACCGAAGGCAGCGCATAGTCAGGCAGAATCGCTTCAAGCCGGCCGGACGCCAGGAGATCGCCGACAAGCCATTGGTGGGCGGGCGCAATGCCGCGCCCGGCGAGCAGGGCTTCGCGTGCGGCAAGCCCGTGGTCGACCCGGAGGCGCCCTGCAAACGGCACTGTATGGCGGTTGCCGTCTGGTCCTTGCAGCACAAGGGTGTCGCTGCCGGCAACGTTTGACATCCGGATACCTTCGTGATCGGCCAGGTCCCCGGGACCTTCAGGCCTGCCGCGTTCAGCGAGATAGTCGGGCGCCCCCACGAGCAGTCGCCGGGATTGGCCGAGCGCTCGCAATTTCATGGAACTGTCGGTGAGCGGGCCGAGACGAAGCGCGATGTCGACGCCTTCCATGACGAGGTCGATGCGTTCGTCGGTGAGGCTGAGATCGACGCCGATGTCGCGATAGCGGTCCTGAAACGCGAAGATAAGCCGGCTGACATGCAGCACCCCAATGGCGGCGGTGCAGGAGAGCCGGATCGTGCCCGCGGGCGCCGCGCGCGTGCCGCGAACCTCGTCGCCCGCCTGTTCGACAAGGCGCAGGATCTGCACGCTGTCTGCATAATAGCGGCTGCCCTCATCGGTCATCGTGACACGCCGGGTGGTCCTGCTGAGCAGGGCGACGCCGACGGCCTCCTCCAGTTCCCTCAAATGGCGCGTGACTGTCGACTGGCCGATCCTGAGTTCACGCGCGACCGCCGACAGACTGCCTCGTTCAGCAACGCGCACGAAGGTGCGCATGCGCTCGAGCGTGACAGCTGATTTATCCATTAATCGGCAGAATATTATGCATTCTCGACATGTAGCGGATGATGCGGCTGTTGGCTATCTCAGGGTCAATGTTTCCAACAGAGGATCGACGGATCATGAAAGTCCTACTTGTCTTTGCCCATCCCGAGCCACGGTCGCTCAACGGCACGCTGCGTGACGTCGCCGTCAAGGAACTCAAGGCTCAAGGCCACGAGGTTCGGGTGTCCGACCTCTATGCGGACGGTTGGAAATCGGAGGTCGACCGCGCTGACTTCCCCGAGCTTTCGCCAGACGCGCGGCTGGTGCCGGTGGGGGCCTCCAAACAAGCATACGAGTCCAATGCTCTGACCGCAGACGTCAAGACCGAGATCGAGAAGCTGCTTTGGGCCGATGCGCTGATCCTGCAGTTTCCGCTGTGGTGGTTCACCATGCCGGCGATTTTGAAAGGCTGGGTCGATCGGGTCTTCGCCTACGGCTTCGCCTACGGCGTCGGCGAACATAGCGACAAGCGATGGGGTGACCGGTACGGCGAGGGCACACTCGCGGGCAAGCGAGCGATGCTGATTGTGACAGCCGGCGGCTGGGAGGATCATTACTCCCCGCGCGGCGTCAACGGACCGATCGACGACCTGCTGTTCCCGATCAATCACGGAATCCTCTATTATCCGGGCTACGACGTGCTTCCGCCGTTCGTGATGTACAGTGCGGACCGTCTCGATGCGGCGGGCTTCGAGCTTGTCGCCGAACGCCTGCGCGAACGGATGCGGACACTGGCGACCACGGCGCCCATTCCCTATCGGCGGCAGAATGGTGGCGATTATCTGATCCCGAGCATGCGGCTTCGTGCCGAACTAGCCGATCCGGGAGCAACCGGCTTCGGACTTCATGTGAACCGCGGGGCTACCGACCAGAACGGTTCCTGGTTTGACGGGATGCATGTGGACTTGCCCGATCAGATCCGGGCAGACGCTCAGTCAGAGCGCCGATAGGCCACGACGCCCTTCGGTTCGCTCAGGCTCTGCAGCGAGCCGGGCGCGGCGCCGCCGATCCAGCCGAGCACCGAGCGGGCGAGTTCGGACCCGGCCAGGCGGAAGTCTTCGTTCACGACCAGCAATTCATGCCTGAACAGATGCAGCAGTTCCGACGACTGCTTCGACACCACGTCTACGTCGCGGCCGAGCTTCAAGCCGGCGTCCTCGATGCCGGCGACGATGGCGAGGGTCGCGGCGGCGGCGCTGCTGACGATGCCGTCCGGCCTGATGTCGCGCCGCATCAGCTGCGCGGTCCTCCTCCTGATCTGTTCGATCGAGTGGTCGATCGAAACGGTGTTGAACGGTACCTCGCTGGCGCCGACTTCGCTCAGAGCGTCGGCAAAGCCGTCGACCGTGTGGCGGTAGTAGCTCAAACCCACCGGCGGCGTCACCAAAGCGAGCCGGCGGCGGCCCAGGCCGGCGAGATGGCGCACCGCCTCGGCCGCGAAGGCGTAATTGTCGAAATCATGATAGGGATGCACGAGCCCCATATCGGTCCGGCCGTGGGTCGCGAAGGGAATGCCGCGCTCCAGCATGTAGCGGGCCCGGGGATCGTTCGGCTGCGTGCGTGAAATGATGACGCCGTCGGCGGAGCCGGTCTCCACGAGATAGCGCACCGGATCCAGCGGATCCTGCGAGCGCGAATAAGGCGTGACGATCAGGTGGTAGGGCGTGTCGGCGATGACTTCCGTGACGCCATAGATGATGTCGGAGACAAAGCTCATGAGTTCGTGCTCGGTGTTGAGCACGAGGCTGATGACATTGGTCTTGCCGGTCCTGAGGCGCACGCCGGCGCGGTTCGGCCGATAGCCGATCTGCTTGGCCACGAGCTGGACTCGGCGCCTGGTCTCGGCGCCGATCTCGGGCGCGTCCTTCAAGGCCCGCGAGACGGTGGTGACGCCGAGCCCGGTCATGAAGGCAAGCGTCTTCAGCGTCGGCCGCTCCTGTGCCGTCGCCTCGTCATCCTTGGCCGTGCGCTGTCTGTTCATCCGTCCCGCCCATCAGGCGCATAGCAGCCGCCGGGCAGCCCGGCAATGTTGCGGCCGCTCCCCGTGGCGCGTCACCTGCAGTGGAAGTAGTATACTGAAACGTTACAGCTTGTCACGATCGGTGTAAACGGGCGCGGGCGGACGCAAAAAAGACGCCGTCAACCGCGGGGCGAAAAAGCGTTGGGATTCAGAGGGAAGCGTGCTCTTGGCAAGTTTCTTGCTGCTCTTACCCAGAGAGCGGTGCAGTTTTGCATATTGCGTCGCACAATGCCGCGGCGGCGAGATGATTTTGTTCGCAGCTCGAAAAATGTCAAAGTGACACTTGCCGGAAGGGGTTGCGTATGGTCTTCAATTGCCGTATCGAAAATCTGTAACGTTTCAGATTTCTGGGAGGAAGCCGAAATGCGATACAAATTCCTGACCGCTGCCTTTGCCGCGACGGTTGCTCTCAACTTTGCCGGGCCGGCGGCCGCGACCGATCTGGAAGTCACCCATTGGTGGACCTCCGGCGGCGAGGCGGCGGCGGTCGCCGAACTCGCCAAGGCATTCGACGCCACCGGCAATCACTGGGTCGACGGCGCCATCGCCGGATCCGGCGGCACGGCGCGGCCGATCATGATCAGCCGCATCACCGGCGGCGATCCGATGGGGGCCACGCAGTTCAATCACGGCAGGCAAGCGGAAGAGCTGGTTCAGGCTGGCCTGATGCGCGATCTCACCGATGTCGCCACCAAGGGCAAGTGGACGGAAGTGGTACGGCCCAAGAGCCTGCTCGACTCTTGCACCATCGACGGCAAGATCTATTGCGTGCCGGTCAACATCCATTCCTGGCAGTGGCTGTGGCTGTCGAACGCGGCGTTCGAGAAGGCCGGCGTGCCGGTGCCGAAGAACTGGAACGAGTATGTGGCCGCCGCTCCGGCGCTGGAGAAGGCAGGCATCGTGCCGCTCGCGGTCGGTGGGCAGGCCTGGCAGGCATCGGGCGCCTTCGACGTGCTGCTTGCCGCGGTCGGCGGAACCGACACCTTCCTCAAGGTCTACAAGGACAAGGACGCCAAGTTCGCAGCCGGTCCTGAAGTCGCCAAGGTGTTCAAAGCGGCCGACGATGCGCGCAAGATGGCCAAGAACACGAATGTGCAGGACTGGAACCAGGCCACCAACATGGTCATCACCGGTAAGGCCGGCGGCCAGATCATGGGCGACTGGGCGCAGGGCGAGTTCCAGGTCGCCGGCAAGACCGCCGGCAAGGATTACACCTGCCTTCCCGGCCTCGGCCTGAACGAGGTCATCGCTACAGGGGGCGACGCCTTCTATTTTCCGCTGCTCAAGGACGCCGACAAGGCCAAGGCGCAGGAGGTGCTGGCCGAGACGCTGCTCGATCCCAAGACCCAGGTCGCCTTCAACCTCAAGAAGGGCTCGCTGCCGGTGCGCGGCGACGTCGATCTCAACGCGGCCAACGATTGCATGAAGAAAGGCCTCGCTATCCTGGCCAAGGGCGCGGTCATCCCATGGACGGACCAGCTGCTCTCGCAGGACAGCCAGAAGCAGAAGGAGGACCTGTTCTCGGAGTTCTTCGCCAAGCCCGACATGAGCCTCGAAGAGGCGCAGAAGCGCTTCGCCGACATCATCGCTTCGGCTGATTGACGACCGACGAGCCGTCCGCTCCCGACCTTGCCAGGCAGGGCCGGGAGCCAAGGCGTGCTGACTTTCCGCCCTTATCCGATCCAGCACGGCTGTACCGATGAGCAAGAGCGAACGCCCGAGCCAACTCTTCCGCAATCTCAATGCGAAGGTCGCTTCGATCCCGATGATCCTCACCGCAATGGTGGTCTTTGTCGGCGGCACCGCGTGGACGGTGCTCTACTCCTTCACCAATTCGAAGCTGCTGCCGCGGCTGAATTTCGTCGGGCTCGACCAGTATTACCGGCTGTGGGCGACGCCGCGCTGGCTGATTTCGATCGAGAACCTCTTGATCTACGGTGTGATCTCACTGGTGTTCTCGCTGGTGATCGGTTTTCTGCTGGCGGCCCTGCTCGACCAGAAGATCCGTTTCGAGGACACGTTCCGCACCATCTTCCTCTACCCCTTCGCGCTCTCCTTCATCGTCACCGGCCTTGTCTGGCAATGGCTGCTCAATCCGGATTTCGGCGTCCAGGGCGTGGTACGAAGCCTCGGCTGGGCCAGCTTCGATTTCAATCCGCTCTACAATTCCAGCATCGTCATCTACGGCATATCGATCGCGGCGCTTTGGCAGGGTACAGGGCTGATCATGTGCCTGATGCTGGCGGGCCTGCGCGGCATCGACGAGGACATCTGGAAGGCCGCACGGGTGGACGGGATTCCCATGTGGAAGACTTATCTGTTCATCATCATCCCGATGATGCGGCCGGTGTTCATCACCACGCTGGTGATCATCGCGTCGGGCATCGTCAAGGTCTATGACCTCGTCGTCGCGCAGACCAGCGGCGGGCCGGGCATCGCCTCCGAAGTGCCGGCCAAATACGTCTACGACTACATGTTCTTCGCCCAGAATCTCGGCCAGGGCTTTGCCGCCTCGACCATGATGCTGCTGTCGGTGATGATCGTCATCGTGCCGTGGGCCTATCTCGAATTCGGAGGCCGCAAGCGTGTCTGATCATGCCGTCTCCTTGTCCGCCACGTCGTCAAACCTCCGGGCTGGCGCCTCCGGCCCGAGCGGACCAAAGCCGCGGCACATGTTCTCGCGCCGTAACATTTTCCTGTACGGCACGCTCATCGTGGTGGCGCTCTACTATCTCCTGCCGCTCTATGTGATGGTCGTCACCTCGCTGAAGGGCATGCCGGAGATCCGCCTCGGCAACATTTTCTCGCCGCCGCTCGAGATCACCTTCGAGCCCTGGGTCAAGGCGTGGTCGCAGGCCTGCACCGGCCTCAATTGCGACGGGCTCTCGCGCGGGTTCTGGAATTCGGTGCGCATCACCGTTCCCTCGGTGATCCTGTCGATCGCAATCGCCTCGGTGAACGGGTACGCGCTGGCCAACTGGCGCTTCAAGGGCGCCGACACCTTCTTTATCATCCTGATCGTCGGCGCCTTCATTCCCTACCAGGTGATGATCTATCCCATCGTCATCATCCTGCGCGAGATCGGCCTCTATGGCAGCCTTACCGGCCTGGTGATCGTGCATTCCATTTTCGGCATGCCGATCCTGACGCTTCTGTTCCGCAATTATTTCACATCCATGCCGGAGGAACTGTTCCGGGCGGCGCGCGTCGATGGCGCCGGCTTCTGGGGCATCTACCTGCGCATCATGCTGCCGATGTCACTGCCGATCTTCGTCGTCGCCGTCATCCTGCAGGTGACCGGCATCTGGAACGACTTCCTGTTCGGCGTCGTCTACACCCGTCCCGACACCTATCCGATGACGGTGCAGCTCAACAACATCGTCAATTCGGTGCAAGGCGTGAAGGAATACAACGTCAACATGGCCGCCACCATCCTGACCGGGTTGGTGCCGCTGATCGTCTATTTCATTTCCGGCAAATTGTTCGTGCGCGGCATCGCCGCCGGCGCGGTGAAAGGGTGATGGCGATGGCGGCGAACGGCACCAGCGTTTCGATCCAGGACCTGTCGCTGAACTTCGGCGCGGTCTCGGTGCTGCAGACGCTCAATCTCGATGTCGCCGAAGGCGAGTTCATCGTGCTGCTCGGGCCTTCCGGCTGCGGCAAGTCGACCTTGCTCAACTGCATCGCCGGTCTGCTCGACATTTCGGAAGGCCGCATCTTCATCAAGGGCAAGAACGTCACCTGGGAAGAGCCCAAGGACCGCGGCATCGGCATGGTCTTCCAGTCCTATGCGCTCTATCCGCAAATGACGGTGGAGAAGAACCTGTCCTTCGGGCTGCGTGTCGCCGGCATCGCCAAGGACGAGATCGCCAAGCGCATCGCGCGCGCCGCCGAGATCCTGCAGATCGAGCCGTTGCTGCAGCGCAAGCCGGCGGCCCTTTCCGGCGGCCAGCGCCAGCGCGTGGCGATCGGACGGGCGCTGGTGCGCGATGTCGACGTCTTCCTGTTCGACGAACCGCTGTCCAATCTCGATGCCAAGCTGCGTTCGGAGCTGCGTGTCGAGATCAAGCTTCTGCACCGCAAGCTGCAGAACACGATGATCTATGTCACCCACGACCAGATCGAGGCAATGACGCTGGCCGACCGCATCGCGGTGATGAAGGGCGGCGTCATCCAGCAGCTCGACGCGCCGCAGACCATCTACAACCGCCCGGTCAACCGGTTTGTCGCCGGCTTCCTCGGTTCGCCTGCGATGAATTTCGTCGAGGGGCAGCTGGAGACCGGCACGACGGCGGTGTTCAAGACCGGGGATTTGACCATACCGCTCGAGCGCTATGGCTTCGACGGCACCGGCAACAAAAGCGGGCCTTGCGTGTTCGGGGTTCGCCCCGAGCACGTTGCCTTTGGCGAGGCCGCGAATTCCATGCCCTTCGCCACCGATGCCGCCGTCGAGATCGTCGAGCCGATGGGCTCCGATACGCTGGTGTGGACGAAGCTCGGCGGCCGCATTTTTTCCTTCCGTGTCGAGGCGGAAAAAACGCTGCGCAATGGCGACCCGATCAGGATCGGCTTTGATCCTGCCCGCGCCTCGCTGTTCGATACTCCATCCGGCAACCGCATGTAGCTCCCAAGAAAACCATCCTCCCAAGGACAATCCCCAAGCAGAACGGACAGAGACGATGAACTGGTCATTCCAACTTTACAGCGCCCGCAATTTCTTGCCCTGGACCGATGTGCTCGAAATGCTCGGCAAGCTCGGCTACGCCGAGGTCGAAGGGTTCGGCGGCGTCTATGACGATCCCAAGGCCTTCCGCGCCGAGCTCAACAAGAACGGCCTTGCCATGCCGACCGGGCATTTTTCCATCGATGCGCTGGAGAATGATTTCGACGGTGTGCGCCGGATCGCCGAAACGCTCGGCGTCAAGCTTTTGATCTGTCCGTATCTGATGGCCGAGGACAGGCCATCCGACGCCGCCGGCTGGCGCGGCTTCGGCGAGCGGCTGGCCAAGGTCGGCGAGGTCGCGTCGAAGGCCGGCTATGGCTTCGCCTGGCACAACCATGATTTCGAGTTCAAGGCACTCGCCGACGGCTCGGTGCCGCAGGATCATATCTTGTCGTCCGCGCCCGATATTGGCTGGGAAATGGACGTCGCCTGGGTGGTGCGCGGCGGCTCCGATCCGCTGCCCTGGATCGAAAAGCACGGCCAGCGCATCGTCGCCGTCCACGTCAAGGACATGGCGAAGGCGGGCGAGGGGCTGGATGAGGATGGCTGGTCGGATGTCGGCCACGGCACGATCGATTGGGCCGGCCTGATCAAGGTGCTGCGGGCCAAGAGCGCGGCGAAATACTTTGTCATGGAACAGGACAATCCCAACGACATCGAGCGCTTCGCCCGCCGCTCGATC
This sequence comes from Mesorhizobium sp. CO1-1-11, assembly GCF_020164995.1. Lineage (NCBI taxonomy): Bacteria > Pseudomonadati > Pseudomonadota > Alphaproteobacteria > Hyphomicrobiales > Phyllobacteriaceae > Mesorhizobium > Mesorhizobium sp. CO1-1-11. Next base: position 52,340 of record NZ_JAIUHE010000025.1, on the reverse strand, counting down.
GCAACCGTCAAGAGCTACTAGGAACAACCACCATGGCAAAGAAGCTGGGTACTGGGAAATTGGGTGTTGGCGTCATCGGCTGCGGCAACATCTCGAAGGCGTATTTTTCGCTGGCGCCGTTGTTTCGCGGCATCGAGATGCGCGCCTGCGCCGACATCAACATGGACGCGGCCAGGGCGCGGGCGAAGGAATTCAAGCTGCGCGCCGAGACCGTCGAGGATCTGCTCAAGGCCGACGATATCGACATCATCGTCAACCTGACCATTCCGGCCGTGCATTACGAGGTCTCGAAGCAGGTGCTCGATGCCGGCAAGCATGTCTATTCCGAAAAGCCGTTCGTGCTGTCGCTCAAGGAGGGTCAGGACCTCAAGGCGCGGGCGCAGAAGAGGGGGCTGCGCATCGGCTCGGCGCCGGACACGTTCCTCGGCGGCGCGCACCAGTTGGTGCGCGAACTGATCGACGAGCGGAGGCTTGGCAAGATCACCAGCGGCACCTGCCACGTCATGGGCCACGGTATGGAGCATTGGCACCCCAATCCCGACTTCTTCTTCCAGCCCGGGGCGGGACCAGTGCTCGACATCGGACCGTACTACATCACCAATCTGATCCAGCTGATCGGGCCGGTGAAGCAGGTAGCGGCCTTCGCGACGACCCCCGCCAAGGAACGGACCATCAGCTCAAAGCCGCGCGCGGGCGAAAAAATCCCGGTCAACACGCCGACCACCATCCATGGCCTGCTGGAATTCGAGAACGGCGCCGTGGTGACGCTGAACACCAGCTGGGATGTGTGGGCTCACGGCCACGCGCCGATGGAACTCTATGGCGAGGGCGGGACGGTGTTCGTGCCGGATCCGAACTTCTTCGGCGGCGACGTGCGCTTCACCGAAGAAGGCAAGCCGGTCAAGAAGCTGCCGAAATGGAAGCATCCGCTTGGCGTTCCCAATGAGATGCATGGCCAAGGCATGATGGCCAATTACCGCACGGCGGGCCTGGCCGACATGGCGCTGGCGATCGCCGAAGGGCGGCCGCACCGCTGCTCGATGGAACTCGCGCTGCATGCCGTCGATGTCATGACCGGCCTCCTGCGCTCCGGCGAAACCGGCAAGTTCGTCGCCATGCAGACCACTTGCGAGCGTCCGGCCGCGCTTGGCGTCAAGCAGGCCAAGGAGCTGCTGGCCAAGAAGACGTAGTCGCATGGATTATCGATAATTTTGCCTTACCCCTCTCCCCGTTCCTCCGGGGAGGGGGTAAAGGATGGGGTACGGGCATGCTCATCGCCTCTGCGATGACGGTGCCCTGTCCGTTCAAATTCGAGGATTTCCCCATGCCCTATATCGCCGCTGAAAACCGCTACGAGAAAATGATCTACAACCGCTGCGGTCGGTCCGGCCTCAAGCTGCCGGCGATCTCGCTCGGGCTGTGGCACAATTTCGGCGACGACACGCCGCATCGGACCAAGCAGGCGATCGTGCGAAAGGCCTTCGATCTTGGCATCACCCATTTCGACCTCGCCAACAATTATGGGCCGCCGCCCGGCTCGGCCGAGACGGCTTTCGGCGAGATACTGCGTACTGATTTTGCCGCCTATCGCGACGAACTGATCATCTCGACCAAGGCCGGCTACGAAATGTGGGCCGGCCCCTACGGCGAATGGGGCGGGCGCAAATACATGCTGGCCAGCCTCGACCAGAGCCTGAAGCGGATGGGCCTCGACTATGTCGACATCTTCTATTCGCACCGCTTCGATCCCGATACGCCGCTCGAAGAAACCATGGGCGCGCTCGACCATGCGGTGCGTTCGGGCAAGGCGCTCTACGCCGGCATCTCGTCCTACAATTCGCAGCGCACCCGCGAGGCCGCCGACATATTGAGGCAACTCGGTACGCCCTGCGTCATCCATCAGCCGAGCTATTCGATGCTGAACCGCTGGGTCGAGGAGGACGGACTGCTCGACACGCTCGAGGGGCTCGGCGTCGGCTCCATCGTGTTCTCGCCGCTGGCGCAAGGCATGCTGACCGACAAATATCTCGGCGGCATTCCCGATGGCAGCCGGGCCTCCCAAGGCAAGTCGCTCAAGACAGCTTTCATCAACGACCGCACCATTGCCAACATCAAGGCGCTCAACGCGATCGCCGGCAAGCGCGGCCAGACGCTGGCCCAAATGGCCTTGGCCTGGGTGCTGCGCAGGGGCCGGGTTACCTCGGCGCTGATCGGCGCCAGCCGGCCCGAGCAGGTCGAGGATTGCGTCGGGGCGCTGAAGGTGCTCGACTTCAGCGACGCCGAACTGGCCGAAATCGATACATACGCGCGCGAGTCCGACATCAACCTGTGGGCTGCTTCCGCCGAGCGCAAAGGCCCGCCGAGGAAATAGCTGAAGCCGGCTAATAAAGGCTGGCGGAATTGCTCGCGCCGGCCTTCGCGGATGAAGTCCAGTCAGGGCGTGGCCGGCCTCCCTGAGGCGGCGTTGATCGCCGCGTGGGTCGGCAGGCCAATGGTGCCTGGCACACCCTTGGCTACCCTCGTCGAGATTTCTGCCAATGTGCCCGCGCGTCATCGATTGGCCCGGGACAACAACAGAAGAGTAGCAAAGAGGGCGGTTCGTCGCTATCTGAATGGGATCGGGCCGTTTGCATGCGCAGACAGCCCGCCAACAGTGCAGGACAAGTGGAACAGGACCATGGCGGCAAGGGATGTGCTGACGAAAAACCAGTTGTGCGTGCTCGAGAAACTCGAGATCGCCAGCGGGCCGCTCAGCGCCTACACCTTGCTCGATCAGCTTCGCGAGCGCGGTTTTCGCGCCCCATTGCAGGTCTATCGCGCGCTCGACACGCTGGTGAAATCAGGTTTCGTGCACCGGCTGGAAAGCATTAATTCCTTCGTCGCCTGCGCCGAGCCGCACGACCATAGCCACTCGATGACCGCCTTCGCCATATGCGATACTTGCGGGCAGGTGACCGAAATGTCCGATCACGACGTCGACCACCGGCTGAACGAATGGGTCAACTCGACCGGCTTCGCCGCCAAGAAGGCGGTGATCGAATTTCGCGGGACCTGCGCGAAATGTTTGGCGCAAGCGGCCTGAGGGCCTCGCTAGCGCGTCAGTGTGCCTCGTCCCAGTTGTTGGCGGCCCGCGCGTCGACATGCAGCGGCACCGACATCGAGACCGCCGGCATCGCCGCGTTTTCCATGACATGGCGCACGACGGGGATCGTCGCCTCGACTTCCGCCTCGACCGTTTCGAAGATCAGTTCGTCATGCACCTGCAGGAGCATGCGGGCCGACAGCTTGGCCTTGTCCAAGGCTTCCTCCATGCGGATCATGGCGCGGCGGATGATGTCGGCGGCGGTGCCTTGCAGGCGGGCGTTGATCGAGGCGCGCTCGTTGAACGCGCGCAGCGACGGGTTCGAGGACCTGATGTCGGGATAGTGGATGCGGCGGCCGAAGATCGTTTCGACGAAGCCGTGCTCGCGGGCATAGGCCTTGGTCTCCTCGATATAATCGCGGATGCCGGGAAAGCGCTCGAAGTATTTCTTGATGTAGGCGCTCGCCTCCTCGCGAGGGATCGACAGCTGGTTGGCGAGACCGAAAGCCGAGATGCCATAGATGATGCCGAAATTGATCGCCTTGGCGCGGCGACGCACTTCCGACGGCATACCCTCCACGGGCACGTTGAACATTTCGGACGCGGTGATGGCGTGGATGTCGGCGCCATCCGCAAAGGCCTGCCGCAATTGCGGGATTTCGGCGACATGGGCGAGCACGCGCAATTCGATCTGGCTGTAGTCGGCTGACACCAGCCGAAGATTCTTGTCGGTGATGAAGGCGGTCCGGATCTTGCGGCCTTCAGCCGTGCGCACCGGGATGTTCTGCAAGTTCGGGTCGGAAGACGACAGACGGCCCGTCGTCGTCGCGGCGAGCGCGTAGGAGGTGTGGACGCGTTTCGTGTCGGGATTGACGAAGCCGGGCAGCGCATCGGTGTAGGTCGATTTCAGCTTGGTCAGCTGGCGCCAATCGACGATCTTGCGCGGCAGTTCGTGCCCTTCCGCGGCAAGGTCTTCGAGCAGCTGCGCCGAGGTCGACCACTGGCCGGTCTTGGTCTTGGAGCCGCCGGGCAGGCCCATGCGGCCGAACAATATGTCGCCGAGCTGCTTGGGTGAGCCGATGTTGATGCGCTCGCCGATGAGCAGGTAGATTTCCTCCTCGAGCCGGGCCGCACCTTGCGCCAGTTCCCCCGACAGCCGCGACAGGATCTGCCGATCGACCGAAATGCCGCGCTGTTCCATGCGCGCCAGCACCGGCACCAGTGGCCGCTCCAGGCGTTCATAGACCGAGACCAGGCCCTTGGCGGCAAGCCGGGGCTTCAGCACCCGCCACAGCCGCAACGTCACGTCGGCATCCTCGGCGGCGTGAGCGGTCGCCCTGTCGATATCGACCTGGTCAAAACCGACAGAGTTCTTGCCGGAACCGGTCACGTCCTTGAGTTGAAGGGGTTTATGGCCAAGCCATTTGTCGGCAAGGGCATCCATGCCGTGGCCATGCGGCGTGCCGGCGTCGAGCACGTAGGAGATCAGCATGGTGTCGTCGAACGGCGCGACATCGATGCCGTAGCGGCTCATGATGACCAGATCATATTTCAAGTTCTGCGCGATCTTCAGGACCGACCTGTCATCGAACAGGGGTTTGAGGACCGCCAGAGCCTCGCGAAGCGGAATTTGGTTTTCGAGCGTGCCGCCGCCAAGCAGGTCGCCATTGCCGCTCTTATGGGCGAAGGGAATATAGCCGGCGCGCCCAGGCGCTGTGGCCATGGCCAATCCGATCAGTTCGGCCTGCATCGGATCGGTCGAGGTGGCCCTGACGTCGAAGGCAGCGATACCAGCCTCCCGCGCCTCCGCGACCCAGGCCTTCAGCGTCGCGATATCGCGGATGCACTGATAGGCCGCGGTATCGATCTTGGCGGTCGCCGCTCTCTCCAGCCGCAATGCGGCCAGGAGGGAAGGGGTGTCCCCTTGTTTTGGCGTCTCCGTCATCTCGACTTCAGCAGCCTGGCCAGGCTCGGAGCCCGTCCCGTTCCGGGCAACGGGCGGTGTTCCGGCGCCGACATCGGGGCCATGTGCATTATCGGCGCGTTCGACGGGCACCGCGACGGCCTGGACGTCGCCGGCCTCGGTGCCGGTCGCTTCCGCCACACGGCGGGTCAGCGAGGTGAATTCCATGGTCTTGAGGAAGCCGATCAGCTTCGGTCCGTCGGGGGCATGCAGGACGAAATCATCCAATCCTTCTGCCACCGGCACATCGTTCTTCAGCGTCACCAGCTGGCGCGAGATGCGCGCCTTGTCGGCGTTGGCGATGATCGATTCCCGCCTTTTTTCCTGCTTGATCTCGCCGGCGCGGGCGAGCAATCCGTCGAGGTCGCCGAACTGCTCGAGCAGTTGCGCCGCGGTCTTTGGCCCAATGCCGGGCACGCCAGGCACATTGTCGACGGAGTCGCCCGTCAGCGCCTGCAGGTCGATCATCTTTTCCGGCGGCACGCCCCATTTCTCGACGACTTCGGGGATGCCGATCTGCCGGTCCTTCATCGGGTCGTACATGCCGACCGTTTCGCCAACCAGCTGCATCAGGTCCTTGTCGGAGGAGATGATGGTGGTGTCGCCGCCGGCCTCGCAGGCCAGCCGGCAATAGGTGGCGATGAGATCGTCGGCCTCGAAGCCTTCCATCTCGACGCAGGGCAGGTTGAACGCCCTGGTAGCCTGGCGGATCAGGCCGAACTGCGGGATCAGATCCTCCGGCGGCGCCGAACGGTTGGCCTTGTATTCGGGATAAAGGTCGTTGCGGAAGGTTTTCGAGGAATAGTCGAAGATGACGGCGAAATGCGTCGGCACAATGCCCACATCGGTGTTGCGGGCGTCCTGCATCAGCTTCCACAGCATGTTGCAGAAGCCGGAAACGGCACCGACCGGCAGGCCGTCCGACTTGCGGGTCAGCGGCGGCAGCGCGTGATAGGCGCGGAAGATGTAGCCGGAGCCGTCGATGAGAAAGAGATGATCGCCTTTTTTCATGCGGGCAGGGATAGCGCGGCGCGATGGCTTGGTCCATGCCAAAGACAGCGCCAGATACAACACCCTGACAGATCGCGACCCTGACGGATCAAAGGCATACAGGCCCGCTCACGGGCACGTTACAAAAGTGTAACGTTGACGCCCTTGAATCGCCACGTTCACAGACCCAAATACACGTCATCGGCAGTTTTCGCCGAAGTCCGGAGCAAGGCCCGTCCCCCGCCTATACCGGACAATTGCGGCAGCCTATCCCCCCTCTCCGGGCTGCCGCATCGTTTCGAGTAAAAGGCCGCCGTGGTTCCCCCTCCACCACGGCGGCATTTTTTTGCCCGCGGCGGCCATCCGGGTCGTGGTCCAATCGTCCCGGGCTTTTCGTTTCGCCGCTCTGCCTTTACGGTTCCGACACTGAACCGAAAGGCTATTGCAAATGTCCGCAGTCTCCCCCGTCCTCGACCGTCTCGACAAGAATCTCGACCAGAGCCTGGAACGGCTCTTCGGCCTGCTCGGGATCAAGTCGATCTCCACCGATCCAGCCTACGCCGCCGACTGCCGCAAGGCGGCGGAATGGCTGGTGGCGGAACTCAAACTGATCGGCTTCGACGCCAGTGTGCGCGAGACGCCCGGCCACCCCATGGTGGTTGCGCATCATGATGGGCCGGCTGGCGCACCGCATGTGCTGTTCTACGGCCACTACGACGTGCAGCCGGTCGACCCGATCGAATTGTGGGAAAACGATCCCTTCGCCCCCGCGATCAAGGAGGTGGGACCTGGTCACAAGATCATCACCGGGCGTGGCTCGGCCGACGACAAGGGCCAGCTGATGACCTTCGTCGAGGCATGCCGTGCCTGGAAACAGGTGCACGGCAGCCTGCCGTGCCGGGTCACCATCCTGTTCGAAGGCGAGGAGGAATCCGGCTCGCCCTCGCTGAAGCCGTTCCTCGAGGCCAATGCCGAGGAGCTCAAGGCCGACTTCGCGCTGGTCTGCGATACCAGCATGTGGGACCGCGACACGCCGTCGATCTGCGTCGGGCTACGCGGTCTGGTCGGCGAGGAGATCACGGTGAAGGCCGCCGACCGCGACCTGCATTCGGGCCTGTATGGCGGGGCTGCCGCCAACCCGATCCGCATCCTGGCCAAGGTGCTGGCCGACATCCACGACAAGGACGGCCATATCACCATCCCGGGCTTCTATGACGGCGTCGAGGAAACGCCCTCGCAGGTGCTGAAATCATGGGAGACGCTGGGCGAGACGGCCGAGACCTTCCTCGGGCCTGTCGGCTTGTCGATCCCATCGGGCGAAAAAGGCCGCTCGGTGCTGGAACTGACCTGGGCGCGACCCACCGCCGAATTCAACGGCATCATCGGCGGCTATACCGGCAAGGGTTTCAAGACGGTCATCGCGGCGGAAGCCTCGGCAAAGGTCTCGTTCCGCCTTGTCCACAAGCAGGATCCGGCCAAGATCCGCGCGGCCTTCCAGAAATTCGTCAAGGAACGCATCCCGGCCGATTGTACGGTCGAATTCCATGCTCATGGCGGCTCACCGGCAATCCAGCTCTCTTACGACTCGCCCTTCCTGGCCAAGGCCAAGACGGCGCTTTCCGACGAATGGCCAAAGCCCGCGGTGACGACCGGCAGCGGCGGCTCCATTCCGGTGGTGGGCGACTTTCAGACCTATCTCGGCATGGAATCGCTGCTGGTCGGGTTCGGCCTCGATGACGACCGCATCCACTCGCCCAACGAGAAATACGAGCTCAGCTCCTTCCACAAGGGCCAGCGCTCCTGGGCGCGCATTCTGGATGCGCTGACACGCTGAGCGCGGAAAACACGTTTTCTTGTTGATTTTTCACTGGATCGCGGCGAGGACGGGTAACGCCGCGACCCGGAGAAAACGATGAGCGATATCCGCTTCCATAAAAACGATCTGCCCGACCTTTCGCATTACGATGTCGCGGCGGTGGCGATCGATACGGAGACGCTTGGCCTCAACCCGCACCGAGACCGGCTCTGCGTGGTGCAGATCTCGCCTGGCGACGGCAGCGCCGATGTCATCCAGATCGCGCCGGGCCAGAAGGAAGCACCAAACCTGGTCAAGCTGCTGGCAAACGACAGGGTGACCAAGCTGTTCCACTACGGTCGCTTCGACCTCGCCGTGCTCTACCATGCGTTTGGCGTGATGGCCGAGCCGGTGTTCTGCACCAAGATCGCCTCGCGGCTGACGCGCACCTACACCGACCGGCACGGGCTGAAGGACATCTGTTTCGAGCTTCTCGGCGTCGGTCTGTCCAAGGCGCAGCAATCGTCGGATTGGGCGGCCGAAACGCTGTCGCCCGAACAGCTCGAATACGCCGCCTCCGATGTGCTCTATCTGCATCGTTTGCGCGATGCGCTGGCGGGACGGCTGGCGCGCGAGGGCCGGACGAAGGAGGCGGACGCCTGTTTCCGTTTCCTGCCGACGCGGGCCAAGCTTGACCTGATGGGCTGGGGCGAAGAGGATATCTTCGCTCACAGTTGAGAAAAGGGATGAAATGGCGGACAGAAAGCCGATATCGACCGCGCCGACCGACGGCTCCAAGGTCACCGTCACCTGGAAGGACAGCGACGGCGTCCTCAATGAATCCATAGCGCAATACCGCGACGGCGGCTGGTGGGTCTACACCGACAGCCATACCCAGAAGAAGGTCGAGCCGACCAGCTGGCGGCCCGCTGCCAGCGACGACGACGACCAGTGAGCGCCGCTGGCGAGGCCGGCTGCTTTCGACTAGCCTGAAGCCGTTAATATCGGGGCCGATTCGGAGCCTTCCGCTCCGCACCCGCCCTCTTGCACGGAGGAACCCGCCATGGGTGTCGAAAGCCTTCTCGTCTTCATCCTCATTGGTGCCATCGCCGGCTGGCTCGCCGGTCTCATCGTTTCGGGTTTCGGCTTCGGCCTGATCGGCAACATCATCGTCGGCATTATCGGCGCGTTCATCGCTGGCTGGCTGTTTCCGCGCATCGGCTTCTCGATCGGCGGTGGCATCATCGCCTCCATAATCCACGCCACGATCGGCGCCATCATCCTTTTGGTTCTGGTCAGGGTCCTGAAACGAGCCTGATGCTCGGCACGACAAAAGGCGCGCCATGAAGCAGAACACGCTCTATCTCACCATTGGCGCGCTCATCATCGTGATCATCGCGCTGGGCGTCTACGTCTACCGCGAGCAGGCCAGGCCGAAAGGCGTCGAACTCAAGATCGACGACAAGGGCATTTCAATCCAGCAGAACTGAACCCGCCGGGATCCAGGAGCGTGACATGGGGGCTTCCGACGCGTGGCAGAGCGGAGAGCGGCCCAGGATTACCGTGGCGGAATGGGAGAGGCTGAACCGGCCGCCACGACGCGAGGCGTTGCTGCGCTATTACTGGCGGACTTTTCGCTTCCTGAGGACATCCGCGCCGGTTAGCGAATTGCAGGGACGACAGCAATCGTTCCGTGACGCGGTCGTCGCCAGCGTTGCCTTCAACCGGCCTGATGTGATCGCATGGCAGATCCACCTCGTGCGCAGACACCTGGCCGAGCACGAGAGCTATATCGTCTTCGACAACAGCAAGAAGGAGGAGGCGAGGGAAGCCATCCGCGACCTCTGCCTGCGCCAGCACGTCCCCTATGTAGCGTTGCCGAGGAACAGGCTGACGGTCAGCAGATCGCACGGCCAGGCGCTTAACTGGATCGTGCGCAATTTCATGACCGGCTTGGCCCCGAAGGTCTTCGGGTTCATCGACCATGACATCTTTCCGACGGAACCTTTTTCAATCCGCGACCGGCTGAAGGGCAAGAGCGTTTACGGCAGTGTCCGGCGCGACACTCCGACGCCGGGCGGCTGGTTCTTGTGGCCCGCCTTCTGTTTTTTCGACGGAAGCCTGTTGCGGCAGCGGCTGGATTTCGCGCCGAGCTACAAATTCCGTATGGACTCGGGTGGCGGCAACTGGCCGCTGCTCTACCGCACGATCGACCAGGCGCTGGTCAGATTTACCGAGAACAAGTTGCTGCGCTGCGGCGAGGGCGATGACGAGCACGAGGATTTCTTCATGTCGGTCGACGGCTGGCTGCATGTAACCAATGCCTCGAACTGGCGAAGGCAGCCGGTTGACAGGCGCGAACAACTTGTCGCCTTGTTGCGGCAAGCTGCGGGTCCTGACCAGCTGGATGTGAAGTTCGAGCCGATCTAAAAGGATCGGGGTCCGTCGACCGCTCGAACAGTGTCGTTGCGGTTACCTGCAAGGAGCAGGCGCTGGCCTTCTATCCGCCGGCGTCGATTGTCGGAACGGCAGGCTCGGGGATCGAGCCAGGCTTGGCGCGCTTTTAAACGCAGGCCGAGCGCCGGCCGTTTCCCTGGTGGCGAACTGACGGTGTCGGCGAGAAGAAGATTAACAAATCCCTAATGGAATTCAGAGGCTTGGCCGAAGGCCTGCTTAACCCGCCCTTAAATCGCCGCATCTACTCTTCAACCCGAGCGCCATTGGCACCGGGGACATCAAGCGCAGCGCATGGCGAACCGCAGAGACAGTCGCATCGAGCCCAGCTTCGAGGGACCGCCGCGAGCGAGATCCCAGACGGGTCTTTCGGTGAGCGAGGAGGACCGCGTCGTGCCGAGCAACCGCAAAGCCTCCGCCAAACGCAAATCATCGAAGGCGAAATCGTCGCGGGGGAGGCGCGGCGGAGGCGGGCGCGGGCTGTTCGGCGTGCTCGGCCGGCTGTTCTACTGGTGCTTCGTGCTCGCCATCTGGGGCGGCATCGCGGTGGCCGGCGTCGTCATCTACTATGGCGCCAAGATGCCGGCGGCCACGACCTGGTCGATTCCCGATCGTGCGCCCAACATCAAGATCGTCTCGGCCGATGAGCAATTGCTGGCCAATCGCGGCATGAGCGGCGGCGAGGCGGTCGGCCTGCACGAAATGTCCCCCTATATCCCCGAGGCGGTCATCGCCATCGAGGACCGCCGTTTCTATTCGCATTTCGGTGTCGATCCGATCGGCCTGTCGCGCGCCATGGTCACCAACCTCATCGGCGGGCATTTCTCGCAAGGCGGTTCGACGCTGACGCAGCAATTGGCCAAGAACCTGTTCCTGACGCCGGATCGTACGCTGGAGCGTAAAGTGCAGGAGGTGCTGCTGGCCCTATGGCTCGAGCACAAGCACAGCAAGGACCAGATACTCGAAATGTACCTCAACCGGGTCTATTTCGGCTCCGGCGCCTATGGCGTCGAGGCGGCCTCGCGGCGCTATTTCGGCAAGAGCGCGCGCGACGTCACGCTGTCCGAAGCCGCCCTGCTTGCCGGCCTCTTGAAAGCGCCCTCGCGGCTGTCGCCGGCGCGCGATCCCAAGGCCGCCGAGGAGCGTTCGCAGCTGGTGCTCGGCGCCATGCGCGAGGAGGGCAAGATCAGCGAAAAGGAGCTGAAAACGGCGCTCAGCGCGCCGGCGACGCGCTCGCCATCCTACTGGACCGGTTCGGAAAACTATGTCGCCGACACCATCATGGAAGAATTGCCCGACCTGATCGGCGACGTGCGCGGCGATATCGTGATCGATTCTACCGTTGACCTGAACCTGCAGAAGCTCGCCGAAAAATCGATCCGCCGGCTGATCGACGACAGCGGCAAGAAGCTCAACGTCACCCAGGGCGCGCTGGTATCGATCGACGATTCCGGCGCGGTACGCGCCATGGTCGGCGGCTACGACTATTCGACCAGCCAGTTCGACCGTGCCTCGGAGGCGCGCCGGCAGCCGGGCTCGGCGTTCAAGCCGTTTGTCTATATGGCGGCACTTGAGGCCGGCCGCACGCCTGACAGCATCCGCAACGATGCGCCGATCAAGATCGGCAACTGGACGCCGGACAATTACGGCGGCAAGTACTTTGGCAAGGTCACCTTGGCGACAGCGCTGGCAAAATCGCTGAACTCGGTTGCCGCGCAGCTGACCATGGAAGTCGGCCCGAACGCGGTGGTGGAAGCCGCGCACCGCATGGGCATCCAGTCCGACCTGCAGGCCAACACCTCGATCGCGCTCGGCACCTCGGAAGTTACGCCATTGGAGCTGACTTCGGCCTATGTGCCCTTCGCCAATGGCGGCTACAAGCCGGACATCCATTTCATCCGCCGCGTGACGACGTCAGACGGCAAGGTGCTCTACGACAGCGCCGGCGGCAGCGCACCGCGCGTGATCAAGCCCGAGATCGTCGGCATGATGAATTCGATGATGACCGGCACGGTCGAGGTCGGCACCGCCAGGAAGGCGGCTTTCGCCTGGCCGTCGGCCGGCAAGACCGGCACCAGCCAGAATTCGCGCGACGCCTGGTTCGTCGGCTACACCGCCAATCTGACCACCGGCGTATGGTTCGGCAATGATGACGGCACGGCGATGAAGAAGGTCACCGGCGGCGCGCTGCCGGCGCAGGCCTGGCACGAGTTCATGGTCGCCGCGCATGAGGGCTTGCCGGCGCGGCCGCTGCCCGGCACCTGGAAATCGACGCCGGCCGACACCATCGTCCCCGACGAGATTCCCTCTGCCAGCAACAACCAGCCGGCACCGGTTCCGTCGGCGTCCGTCGGCCAGCAGCCGCCGGCCGCGCAGGCGACAGCACCGGCAACGCCGGTCCGTGCGGCGCGGCCTGCCCAGACCGTCGATGCCGATGGCTTCGATATGCCGGCGGATGACGGCACCACCGCTTCGGTCGGACATCCGGTGCCGCCAGGCAGCGTCGGCGGTCGGCTCAAGAAACGGCAGACGTCGATCCTGGATATCCTTGGCGGCGGCTGAGCAGCCGGCTGGCGGCGTCAATCCGCCTCTCGCCACCTCAGCGGCATTCGGCTACATGTCCAGCCCGGAGACCGCGACATGACCGAGACCGACACCAGAAAAACCATCGTGCTGACCGGCGCCAGCCGCGGTATCGGCCATGCCACTGTCAAACGCTTTTCGCGCGAGGGCTGGCGCGTCATCACCTGCTCACGCCAGGCCTTTGCCGAGGATTGCCCGTGGCCGGCCGGTCCCGAGGATCACATCAAGGTCGACCTCGCCGATCAGGAAGATGTCGGTATTGCGGTCTCGGAAATCCGCCATCGGCTGGAATCCCATGGTGGCCAGTTGCACGCGCTGGTCAACAATGCAGGCATTTCGCCCAAGCTCAAGGACGGCAACAGCCGCATGAACTCGATCGACACGCCGATGCATGTCTGGCGCGACGTGTTCCAGGTCAATTTCTTCGCGCCGATCATGCTGGCGCGCGGCCTGTTCAAGGAATTGGCGGCGGCCAGGGGCTCGATCGTCAATGTGACGTCGATCGCCGGCACCCGCGTGCATCCCTTCGCCGGCACCGCCTATGCGACGTCGAAGGCCGCGCTCGGCTCGCTGACGCGCGAGATGGCGCATGATTTCGGCCCGCACGGCATCCGTGTCAACGCCATCGCGCCAGGCGAGATCGACACCGCGATCCTGTCGCCGGGCACGGAAAAAATCGTCGAGACCATCCCACTGCGGCGCCTGGGCACCACGGCTGAGGTGGCCGACATCATCTTCTTCCTGTGCTCGAGCCAAGCGTCCTACGTGACCGGCTCGGAAATCCACATCAATGGCGGCCAGCACGTGTGAACTGATCGAGCCAAGGCCCGCTCATCTGGCCAGGGTGACAAGCCTTCGCAGTTCATTCGTGGCTTGATCAACGCGCCTGTGGGCAGCGCCGGCTCAGGCAGCGGACGGTTCAGCGACCCGCGGCTTGTGGCCAAGCACCTCTTCGACAATGCCGCGCGCGATCTCGCGTTCGCCCATGATCACCGTATCGGCGCCGAGCCCCTTGAGATGCTCGACCTCGGCGTCGGAGTGGGCGCGGGCGACGACGTTGATGTTGGGATTGGCGGCGCGTGCCCGCAGCACGATCTGGCCGGCCTCGAACGCGTTGGGAATGGCAAGGATCAGCCGCGTGGCGCCTTCGGGATTTGCGGCGGCGAAGACTTCGGCGTTGGCGGCGTTGCCGGCGACGGTTTCGATGCCGTCTGCTTTCAGCTTCGCCAGCGTCTTGTCGGCATCCTCGATGACCAGGAAAGGCCGTGCTGCTTCTTTCAACGCGGCGCCGACGAGGCCGCCGACGCGGCCGTAGCCGATCAGGATGGCATGACCGGTGAGCGCCGTCCTTGGTGGCGGGCCGTCTTCCTTTTTGGATGCCACGGCGACCGAGGCGACATGGCCCGGTTCCGTCGCCGGACCAACCGGCTTGGCGTCCGCCGGCGGCGCCGTCCTGGCAGCGCGGGCCTCGAGCCACGGCTTCATCCAATCGATGACCAGGAACATCAGCGGGTTGAGCACGATCGACAGGATGGCGCCGGCCAGGATGAGGTCCCGTCCCTGTTCGGGCAGAAGCTTCAGCCCGACGCCGAGTTCGGCCAGAATGAAGGAGAATTCGCCGATCTGGGCAAGGCTGGCCGAAATCATCAAGGCCGTGGCCAGCGGATAGCCGAAGGCGACGACGATGACGAACGCCGCCAGCGACTTGCCGATGACGATGATGGCCAGCGTCGCCAGGATCGGCAGGCCGTTGCTGAACAGGCTGAACGGGTCGAACAGCATGCCGACGGAGACGAAGAACAGCACCGAGAAAGCATCTCGCAGCGGCAGCGATTCTTCCGCGGCACGGTGGCTGAGCTCGGATTCGCTCATGATCATGCCGGCGAAGAAGGCGCCCAGCGCCAGCGAGACGCCGAACAGTTTTGCCGCGCCGAAGGCGACGCCGAGCGCTATTGCCAGCACCGAGAGGCGGAACAGTTCGCGCGACCCGGTATGGGCGACATAGTGCAGGATCCAGGGAATGACCCTGCGGCCGACCACCAGCATGACGACGACGAAGGCGGCGACCTTCGCCAGCGTGACGCCGACGACACCCCAGATGCCGTAACTGGCCGGCAGCGCCAGCAGGCCGCTCGAATGGGCATCGGCCTGTTCCTGGCCGCCGAGTACGCCGGCAAGGGCCGGCAACAGCACCAGCGCCAGCACCATGGCCAGATCCTCGACGATAAGCCAGCCAACGGCGATGCGGCCGCGCTCGGTCTCGATCAAGCGGCGTTCCTGAAGCGCGCGCAGCAGCACCACGGTCGAGGCGACCGATAGCGCCAGGCCAAACACCACGCCCGCCCCCATCGACCAGCCGAGCATCCAGGACAGCCCGGCGCCGAGCGCCGTGGCAAAGCCGATCTGGACAATGGCGCCCGGCACGGCAATGGCGCGGACCGACAGAAGGTCCTTCAACGAAAAATGCAGGCCGACGCCGAACATCAGGAGGATGACGCCGATTTCGGCCAATTCGTTGGCAAGGCCGGCGTCGGCGACAAAACCGGGTGTGTTCGGCCCAACCAGCACGCCGGCTACGAGATAGCCGACCAGTGGCGGAATGCGGAACCGATTGGCGAGGGCGCCGAAGACGAAAGCCAGCCCCAGACCGGCGACGATGGTGGCGATAAGGGGCGTGTCATGCGGCATTGTCTATGGAGCGCCTTTCAAGCCAGCGATGTCGGATATGCGCCGCCCTAAGCCGCCGCCTGTTTGCAATATGGTGGACGGGGTGTCGGCGATGCAACCCGCAAAGCCGCGAATCAACGTCGAGACGGCAAAAATCTGACCGGCAGCTGAGTGACTGCCGGTCAGGTGCCTGGGATCAGTGGCGACCGTGCTGCGACCCGATAGGCGCCTTCGCCGCGCGTGGTCAGGCTGCCTGCAGCAACGCCTCGATCTCGAAAATGGCGTGGTTGGTCATGGTCTTCGGGATTTCGGCCGTCACCTTGTCGCCAACCTCCTTATGCAGCTTCTTGCGCATCGCGCCGAGCACCATGGGCGGGGCGACAAGCACAAGGCTGTCGAATGCACCCTCATGTGCAAGCTTGTAGAGGCGGGCGGCAATCTCCTCGGCGAAGCGTTCCTTGCCGATGCGATGCCAGTCGGTCTCCTCGACCGCGCTGCGATGCACGGATGGGCCGTCATTGTATCGACCGGGGCTGTCGCTTCCCTGTTCGCGTGTGGGCGGGTTCTCCTGTTCCATCACCTGCACGACTTCAAGGTTGGGAAACTTGGTGTCGCCGGCGTTCTTGAGCAGGAGCGCCTTTTCGCCGTCGGCCACCAAAACCCAAATGCCATGCTTCAGTTTGATCGTGTTCATAGGGACGCTCCTTGTTGAGTGGTGGCTATACCGGGAACGCATTTTGACCCGTCAACGTTCCACCCGAACGGAGGACCGAGTGGCCGTGCAGACAGGCGCTGAAGACGAAATCACCACCGGACGACTTTAATCTACTGAATTGGTAGAAATTAGAAAAAACTGTTTTGTGGGATCGGTCGCCGGCAGCTAAGAGTGCCTGAAATCAAGGCGCGTTTCAGCAGCCCGGGCGCTCCCGGTGCATGGGCATGGAATATTTTTCTCCTGCCCTTCGCGGTTGCGGAAAAGCGATTGCCTGCCATCACCGGATGCGCGAGTGCTTTGCTTCTGCTTTTTTACGCTTGGGCGTAAAACTGCGACCCTGTTCCCGGATCTGCTTTGTCATGTCGCAAGCCACCACCAAGCTCAACGCCTTCCCCGTCTTCATGCGGGTCGAGGGCGAAGCCGTGGCCATTGTCGGCGGGGGCGAGGAGGCTTTGGCTAAGGCGCGGCTGATCGCCCAGTCGAGCGCGGTCCTGCACATCATCGCTGGGGATGCCGAACCGGATCTGTTGGCCTTCATCGCCGAGACGGGCGCGAACCATATGCCCGGCGCGTATGATGCTTCGCAGCTTGAAGGCGCCGTGATGGTGTTTGCCGCCAGCGGCGACGAGGCGCTCGACCGTCGCGTCGCTGCCGACGCGCGCCGGCTGGGCATTCCCGTCAATGCCGTCGACCGGCCGGACCTCTGTGATTTCTTCACTCCGGCGCTGGTCAACCGCGCACCGGTCGCCGTGGCGATCGGTACCGAAGGCGCGGGCCCCGTGCTTGCCCAGATGCTGCGCAGCCGCATCGACCGCATGCTGTCGCCCTCGCTCGGGCCACTGGCAGCGCTTGCGGCGTCGTTCCGCAATGCCGCCGAGAGATTGCCCAGGGGCAATGTACGTCGCCGTTTCTGGAGCGACTTCTTCGGCGGAGCGCCAGCACGCGCCGTCGAGGCCGGCGAATTTTCACAGGCGCGCGAAGCCGCCACCGATCTGCTGTTGTCCGACGCGCCCATTCGCGGCCACATCGCCTTGGTGGGCGCCGGTCCCGGCGCCGAGGACCTCCTGACCCTGCGGGCGCATCGTCTGCTGATGGAGGCCGATGTCATCGTCCATGACGCGCTGGTGCCGGAGGCGATCGTCGCCATGGGCCGCCGCGATGCCGAGCGCCTGCCGGTGGGAAAGCGCAAGGGCTGCCATACCAAGAGCCAGGCCGAAATCAATGCGCTGCTGGTGGATCTCGGCCGTCAGGGCAAGCGCGTCGTGCGGCTGAAATCGGGCGATCCGCTGGTGTTCGGCCGCGCCGGCGAGGAGATGGCCGCGCTTCGTGACGCCGGCATCGCCTATGAGGTGGTCCCAGGCGTCACAGCGGCCTTTGCCGCTGCTGCCGATTTCGAACTGCCGTTGACGCTGCGCGGCGTTTCCTCCTCGATGGTGTTCACCACCGGCCACGATCTCAAGGGCAATTCACTGCCGGATTGGGCCAAGCTCGCGATTTCCGGCGCTACCGTTGCCGTCTACATGGGCCGCTCGGTCGCGGCCGAAGTTGCCGGCCGGCTGATCGAGGCGGGCTTGTCGCCGGACACGGCGGTCGCCGTGGTCGAGAATGCCAGCCTCGCCAATCGCCGACGCTTCCACGGCACGCTTGCCGACCTGCCGTCGCTGGAAGCGCGCGCCGATCTGTCGGGCCCGGTCATGACCATCATCGGCGACGCCGTCGCCGGCGCCAATTTCGAGCGGTCCGAGCCGCTCGCGGCACACAGGCACGAGAGCGTGCCCGTAGCAGCCGCCGAGGGAGTTCAGCCATGAAGATACTGACCGCCAATCGCCTCGGCGACGGCATTGCCGTGTGGTACGCCGATGGCGGCTGGGCCGAGACGGTGGACCATGCGGACCTTGCCCAGGACAAGGCGGCCGAGGATCGGCTGGAGGCGATCGGCGCCAAGGCCCATGCCGACAATGAAGTGGTCGACGTCAATCTGATCGACGCGGACATCGTCGATGGCGTTGTCGAGCCGGTGCGGCTGCGCGAGAAGATCCGCGCCGCCGGCCCGACCATCCGCAACGACCTCGGCAAGCAGGCCGAGCGGGCGGCATAGCCAGGACACCAGGTGAACGGGCGGACGCGCCCTGAAAGACGACACATGTACCGTTACGATGAGTTCGACCACGATTTTGTCCAGGCCCGCGTCGCCGAGTTCAGCGACCAGGTCGAGCGCCGGCTGTCCGGCGAGATCACCGAGGACCAGTTCCGGCCGCTCCGGCTGATGAACGGTGTCTATCTGCAGCTGCACGCCTACATGCTGCGCATCGCTGTGCCCTACGGCACGCTGAACGGCAAGCAGTTGCGCATGCTCGGCCACATCGCCCGCAAATACGATAAGGGCTACGGCCATTTCACCACGCGCCAGAACATCCAGTTCAACTGGCCGGCGCTGTCGGACATTCCGGCAATTCTGGCGGACCTGGCCAGCGTGGAGATGCACGCCATCCAGACCAGCGGCAACTGCATTCGCAATGTCACCGCCGATCATTTTGCCGGGGCTGCCGCCGACGAGGTCGCCGACCCGCGTCCCTATGCGGAAATCCTGCGGCAGTGGTCTTCGGTGCATCCGGAATTCTCGTTCCTGCCGCGCAAGTTCAAGATCGCGGTGACGGGAGCCGAGCGCGATCGCGCCGCCATCCAGACGCACGATATCGGCCTGCACCTGAAGAAGAACGCCGCCGGCGAACTCGGCTTCGCCGTCTATGTCGGTGGTGGCCAGGGCCGCACGCCGATGGTGGCGAGGAAGATCCGCGACTTCTTGCCCGAAGCCGACCTTCTCTCCTACTGCACGGCGATCCTGCGCGTTTACAATCTCTATGGCCGCCGCGACAACAAGTACAAGGCGCGCATCAAGATCCTGGTCCACGAGACCGGCGCCGAGGAAATCACCCGCCAGGTCGAGGCCGAGTGGCAGGAATTGAAGGACGCGGAGCTGAAGCTGCCCGAGGCGGACATCCGCGCGATCGAGGCCTATTTCGCACCGCCGGCGCTGACCGGGCGGCCGGACGGCGACGCTGCCGTCAAGGTGGCGCGGCTGGATTCCAAGGGCTTCTCGGACTGGCTCGACCAGAACGTGGTGACGCACCGCCACCCCGACTACGCGGCGGTGACGATCTCGCTCAAGGGTATCGGCGAGGTGCCGGGCGATGCGACCGACAGCCAGATGGAAGCGGTCGCCGACATTGCCGAGAAATATGCCTTCGACGAGCTTCGCGTCAGCCACGAGCAGAACCTGATCCTGCCGCATGTGGCGCGTGCCGACCTCAAGGCGGTCTATGACGCGCTGGTCGACATCGGGCTGGCGACGGCTAATTCCAACCTGATCTCGGACATCATCTCGTGCCCGGGCCTCGATTATTGCGCGCTGGCGACGGCACGCTCGATCCCGATCGCACAGGAAATCTCGCGCCGCTTCGCCTCGCTGGAGCGGCAGCGCGAGATCGGCGAATTGAAGCTGAAGATCTCCGGCTGCATCAATGCCTGCGGCCACCACCATGTCGGCCATATCGGCATCCTCGGTGTCGAGAAGAAGGGCTCCGAACTCTACCAGGTCACATTGGGCGGTTCGGCCGACGAGAACACTTCGGTCGGCGAGATCATCGGCCGTGGCTTCTCTTCGGAAGAAATCACCGACGCCATCGAGCAGATCGTCGACACCTATCTCGGCCTTCGGCTCAACCCGCAGGAAAAATTCATCGACGCCTACCGCCGTGTCGGTCCCGCGCCGTTCAAGGAGGCGCTCTATGCTGGCGAAGCCAAGGCCGCTTGACCATATTGCCGAGGTCGATGACGGCATCGCCGCCAAAGCGGCGGGGTTTGACGCGCTCTACGGTCATCTCAGCCCGATCGACATCATCGAACGATCGGCCAACGATCTGTTTCACGACGAGATCGCTGCCGTGTCTTCGTTCGGCGCGGATTCGGCGGTACTGCTGCATATGATCGCCAAGATCGACCGCACGCTGCCGGTCATCTTCCTCGATACCGGCAAGCATTTTGAGGAGACGCTCGGCTATCGCGACGCGCTGGTCGCCGATTTCGGATTGACCAACATCCGGGTGATCAAGCCGGACGAAGCGGCGCTCGAACGGGTCGACCCGACCGGCAATCTGCACCAGAACAACACCGATGCCTGCTGCGACGTGCGCAAGGTCGAGCCGCTGGCACGTGGCGTCGCACCCTTTCGCGCCTGGTTCACCGGCCGCAAACGCTTCCAGGCCTCGACACGGGCCGCACTTCCGGTGTTCGAGGCGGTCGGCCCTCGCATCCGCATCAATCCGCTGGCGCACTGGACGACGTCGGACCAGGCCGACTACATGCGCGCGCATGCGCTGCGCGAAAACCCACTGGTCGCCTATGGTTATCTGTCGATTGGCTGCTTTCCCTGCACGCAGCCGGTGCAACCGGGCGAGGATGCGCGCAGCGGCCGCTGGGCCGGCCACGCCAAGACCGAGTGCGGCATTCACCTGTCGGGACTGGAAGTGTCGCTGACCGACGCATCACTATAGGGTATGTTGCCATTCAGGTGAGGCCGGGCTGCAAACGGCGGCTTCCTGCGCTTCCGGTGCTCACGGACTTCAAGTACGTTCCGCTCCGGTTCTCGCAAGCCGCCGTTTTCGACACAGCCTGACCTGAATTTCAACACACGCTCGAACTCTTCGAATTTTAGGAATTTTGATGACTGGACCGACGACACCGGAGACACGGCTCTGGACCCCGGAGGGTTTTCGCGAGGACGAGTGGAGCCATGCCGAGAGCGCCGACGCGCTTTCCGGCAATGGCCGATTCATCCTGCCGCTGCAGGCGTTCCTCGATCTCGACCCGGAGGTGCGCCGCTCGGCGAAGGAGCGGCTCGGCGTCGTGCTGCAGCCCGGCGACCAGCTCGAGAAGATCGCCGACCTGCTCGACCAGCTGTCGCTGGTGGCGCTGGCCTTCCCGGCTTTCGGCGACGGCCGCTCCTTCTCAAAGGGCGAACTGCTGCGCAGCCGTTATCATTTCACGGGCGCGTTGCGTGCCACCGGGCAGGTCCTGGTCGACCCGTTGCCGCACATGCTGCGGCTTGGCTTCGATGAATTCGAGATCTCAAATCCAGTGCTCTTGAAGCGCCTTGAAGAAGGCCGCACCGGTGGGTTGGGGCTTTACTACCAGCCAGCCGCCATAACGGAGACCAAGGGTCCGAAATATTCCTGGCGGCGCCTTCGCAACAGCTGACGCTTTTTCTAGGAAGGCCGAAGGCCCTCTCATTCGAAACTGGTCGTACCAATTGTGCGATTTGCGCTTTTCCTCCCGGCATCTTGCCCTTAGGATACCGCTGTTATTTCGCGACCCGAAATAAATAGCCACAAAGGGAGGAACCGGGAATGGCTGGCAAGAAGATATTGATGCTCGTTGGCGAGTTCAGCGAGGAATACGAGATTTTCGTCTTTGAACAGGCCATGCATGCCGTCGGCCATACCGTGCATGTCGTTTGCCCGGACAAGAAGGCGGGCGATGTGCTGAAGACATCGCTGCACGATTTCGAGGGCCACCAGACCTACACCGAGAAGCCCGGACACGATTACATCCTCAACAAGACGTTTTCCGAGGTGGATCCGGCCCAGTACGATGCCGTCTACGCGGCGGGCGGGCGCGGTCCCGAATACATCCGTATCGACAAGCGCGTGCAGGCGCTGGTGCGGCACTTCCATGAGACAGGCAAGCCGATCTTCACCATCTGCCATGGCGTGCAGATCCTAGTCGCGGTCGACGGCGTGGTGCGGGGCAGGGAGGTGGCGGCGCTTCACTATTGCGAGCCGGAAGTCACGCTGGCCGGCGGCATCTATATCGACGTCGCGCCGAACGGGGCCCATGTCGACGGCAATCTCGTTTCGGCCAAGGGCTGGCCGGGCCTGTCCAATTTCATCCGCGAATGCCTGAAGGTGCTGGGCACGGAGATCCGCCATGGCCAGATCCTGATGCGCGACGAGCGGCAAGCGGCCTGAGAAAGGTTTGGGAAATACCGCCGCGCGCTGGCGCGGCGGTATGCTCTACGCCGCCATCCGCGCTTCGCGGAACGACACCAGTTTGTGGCTGCTTTCGTCCCACAAGGCCAGTTTGACGCAGCGCAGGCTCTCGAGGAGCGTGACGCGGCCGATGCCGCGCAACTCGGGATAATCCCGCAGCACTTCCTGCAGCCGGTAGCCGGGCACCTTGGCGGAGAGGTGGTGGACGTGGTGAACGCCGATATTGCCGGTGAACCAGTTCAGCACCGGCGGGAGGTCGTAATAGGACGAGCCGTGCAGGGCGGCGCGCTGGAACTCCCATTCCTCATCCTTCGCCCATTCGGTCTCCTCGAACTGGTGCTGGACATAGAACAGCCAGATGCCGGCCGAACCGGCGAGAATGACGATCGGCAGATGGACGATCAGGAACGCGCCGGGGCCGATGACCCAGATGAGGATGGCCGCGGCAAGCGCGATGCCAAGATTGGTGGTCATTGACGACACCCAGGGCGTCAGGCCGCCACGCATCATGCCGATAGGCAGCCTTTGCGAGAAGATGAACAGCCAGATCGGCCCCAGGCCGAACATCACCAGGGGATGACGGTAGAGGCGATAAGCCAGGCGACCCCGCCAGGACATCCGCCGGTATTCGGCGACGGTCAGCGTCCTGATGTCGCCCATGCCGCGTTCGTCGAGATTGCCGGCGCTGGCATGATGGGTGGCATGGGCACGCCGCCAGCAGTCGTAGGGCGTCAGCGTCAGGATGCCCAGCGCGCGGCCGATCCAGTCATCGGCAATGCGATTGGCAAAGAAGGAGCCATGGCCGCAATCGTGCTGGATCATGAAAATCCGCACCAGGAAGCCGGCCGCGGGCAGGATCAGCACCAGTCCCCACCAATGACCATAGGCATAGGCAGCGGAAGACAGAGCCCACAGAGTGGCGAAAGGAATGAGGGTGATGGCGAGTTCGAGTGTGCTACGCCGCCTGTCAGGCTTCTTGTAGCGCGCCAGGATCTTGAGCCAGGCGCGCTTGCTGTTGGCAGCTGCCTCGGGGGAAATCATGTTCATCAGGAAGCATAGGCAGGGTGTGCCGCCACCGCAAGCCAATGATCACGCAAAGTTACTGTGCGTAATTGTCGCGTAAAGCCCGGGCGGTCCTACTGCCGTCGCCAGCCGGCGTCGCCATCCTCGACCCGGTCGAGATGCTCGAGCAATTGCTCAAACCGGTCCGGGATGTCGGGTTCGATGCGGAAGGCTGGCAAGGTGCGCAGAAAGCGCGTCACTGCCTCGGCGCCGAACTGGCGCCGAACCTCCGCAGCGAGCCTTTCGCCTTTTTCAAGCTTGTCGCGGGTCATCATTTCAAAAATCCTGCGTCGGCTCCGAAACTCCCCCAGCAGCGGAATGGTTCCCGCATCACCGCCTCGTGGCAAGCAAAGCCGGCAAGTACGGTAAAATTTGAATTAAAATCGAAGCGTCCCCATCGTGCTTTCCTGGTCGGGTCGCAGGCCCCTGCGGTCTCTTTCCCCTTGATTTTTGGCCTGCGAACCTCGATATCGGGCACAAAATCCATACCATTCGAGATGACGGGAAACGGCGATGAGCGACCAGGCAAAAGACGAACGCACGCCCAATGAAGCCGAGGCGGCCGAGGCCAATGCCGAGCGCACGGAAGGCAGCACCGATGGTGACTACGAAGCGCTTGTACGGCTGCTGAAGGAAAATGAAGAACTGAAGGACCGCGCGCTGCGGGTCGCGGCCGAGATGGAAAACCTGCGCCGCCGCACCGCGCGCGACGTGCATGACGCGCGCACTTATGCGGTGGCGAATTTCGCCCGCGACATGCTGTCGGTGTCGGACAATCTGCGCCGCGCCCTGGATGCCATTCCGGCCGAGGCCAAGGCATCGGGGGATGCCGGCTTCAAGGCGCTGATCGAAGGCGTCGACCTGACCGAGCGCGCCATGCTGTCGGCGCTGGAGCGGCATGGGGTCAAGAAACTCGCTCCCGAGGGCGAGAAGTTCGATCCCAATTTCCACCAGGCAATGTTTGAAGTGCCCAATCCCGATGTTCCGGCCAACACCGTGGTCCAGGTCGTGCAGCCGGGCTATTCGATCGGCGAGCGGGTGCTGCGCCCGGCCATGGTCGGCGTCGCCAAGGGTGGTCCGAAAATCGCCGCCGACGCGCCGGTCGAGCCTGGGCCGGTCAATGAGCAGGCCGAGAAGGATGCGTGATTAGTGGGGTAGCGATAGAGAGTTGTGAGTAGCAAGGACTGGGCCGGGTAGGCGCCTGCTTCGCCAATTGCCATTCACTACTGACTACTTCACTACTCACTCCATGAACCCGATCGCCCTCCTCGACTATGCCGGCGTTGCGGTCTTCGCGGCGACGGGGGCGTTGGCGGCGTCGCGCAAACAGCTCGACATTATCGGCTTCCTGTTCCTGGCCAGCGTCACCGGCATCGGCGGCGGCACGCTTCGCGACGTCATCCTCAATCTGCCGGTTTTCTGGGTCGCCAACTCTAGCTACGTGCTGATTTGCGCGGCGGCCGCTGTGCTGGTTTTCTTTGCCGCGCACCGTATCGAATCCCGCTGGAAATGGCTGCTCTGGCTCGACGCCATCGGGCTGGCCGCTTTTTCGGTGATGGGTGCGGCCAAGGGACTGGCCATTACCGGTTCGCCGGTCGTCTCCGTCATCACCGGCGTGCTCACCGCCACGTCCGGCGGCATCCTGCGCGATCTGCTGGCCGGCGAACCCTCGGTGCTGCTGAGGCCGGAAATCTATGTTACGGCCGCTCTCACAGGCGCTGCCATCTTCACGGCTGGCGACGTCACAGGATTGCCGCCGATCGTTTCAGAGCTGGCCGGCTTCGCCGCGGCGTTCGCGGTGCGCGGCGGCGCGCTCCGTTTCGGCTGGACCTTTCCAGCCTACAAGAGCCGGCCCGGCCGGCGGCCGGAAGACATTCCGTGAGGAGAGGGAGTAGGGGAGTGGTCAGTAGTCGCCGAAGCGCGAATCGTGTCGTCTTGACTACTGACTACTGCCTAATCGCTCACGCGGCGAAGCGCTGCGCTTCCCCGCCATAATAGTTGACGTAGCGGGCACCGATCTCCTTGACCGGCATCACGACGAAAATGTCGACCGTGGAGAATTCGCGGTCGATGACGCAACCATCGCCGATGCGAGCGCCGACCCGCAGATAGCCCTTGACCAGAGGCGGCATCGCCGCGATCGCCGCCTTGGTGTTGACCGCCTCGATCGGCATCAGGTCCATGGAGCAATAGCGCCCCGACACAGCGCGCACGTCCCAGGCCGAGTTGGTGCGGCAGTGATGGGCAAGATAGGTGAGCGCCTCCGCATGCGCGGCCGGCACGGTGCCATGGAACGAGGCGCAGCCGGTCATCACCCCGATCTCGTAGTGATTGATGTACGCCCAGATGCCTTGCCATAGCGCTTCGATGGTGCGCTTCGAACGGTATTCCGGCAAGACACAGGAACGGCCGAGTTCAAGGAAGCGCTGGCTGGGATGGCGGGCGATGAGCTTGGTCAGCTCGAATTCGCCTTCGGAATAGAAGCCTCCGGCGGTTGCCGCGATTTCTTGCCGCAGCAAGCGATAGGTGCCGACGATGCGGCGGTGCTCAGGGCCGGACAGCGTGGTGTCGAGGACGAGCAGATGGTCGCAGAGCGGGTCGAAGCGGTCGGCGTCGCGGCGGTCTTGCGCCTGGAACAGATCCTTTCTGGCGCCAAGCTCGTCATAGAATACACGGTAACGCACTTCCTGCGCGGCCGCGATCTCGGCCTCGTTGCGGGCGAGCCGCACTTCGAGATTGCCGATACGGCCGAGCGCCGCGCCCTTTATGACGGAATCGACATTACGTCCGGCGAGCAAGGCGCTGCTGGCGTTCGGCCGAGTGTCACATTCCGGCATAACTGTATGCACGAGTGATTCTCCTTCGAGCCATCCCTCTTGGCACGGGGATACGGTGTAGGTGCAACAGGATTGTGACAGTACCGTGATACGGCGTCGCGGGCAATACTTCGTCGGCTGGCGGAAACGGTCAACCGGCTACGTTGCGTCACAAGGCCCCAGGCGCGTCGCGTTCGCGGGCGCCGAAAATGGGCTGGTTTTTGGCGGCCTTGACCAGCCACGCACCCGGAAAAAGCTGGCTCAAGCGGCGACCTGGCCCTCGACGGCACTGACCAGCGCATCGGGGTCGAGCGGCTTGGTGACGAAGCCGCTGGCGCCGTGGGCGAGCACCGCATGGCGGGTCTTTTCCTGGCTGTCGGCCGACAGCACCATGATCGGCACCGGCGGCACGGAGGCCTCCTCTTCATGGCGGCGGATCGCGGCAATGGCGTCCAGTCCGTCCATGACGGGCATGTGAAGATCCATGAGCACCACGTCGAAGCGGTGCTTGTGGCCGGCACCAGTGACCGCCTCGACGGCGGCCTTGCCATTGCCGACCACCTTGACGCGATGCCCGGCCTTCAACAGCGTCGCGCGGGCCAGCATGGCATTGATGTCGTTGTCCTCGGCGATCAGCACGGACAGGCCCTGCTGGCGTTCGCCTGAGGCACGAAGCGCCGGTGCGCGGCGTTTTTCCGGCTGCGGCTGGGCCAGGACCGGTGCGTGGCTGCTCAAAAGGACACGCAAAAGTGTTCCTCCGCGCACTGGCCGGGCGAGGAAAGTCGCGTAGCCGCTGGCACGAAACTCGCCCAGCATGCCGCGGTCGGTGGGTGCGATCAGCGTGACGGCTTCGCAATCGGAAAACCCATGCTGGCGAAGCCGCTTGAGCAGCCTTCCGTCACTCTCTTCCATGGCCGCGTCGACCAGAAGCACGTCGCAGCCGTCGGCAAAGGATGCGGCCTGAGCCACGGTGGTGGCGATTCCGGCCGCGCCGCCATTGGAGCGGATGGTTCGGGCGATGGCGTCGGCCTCGACGGTGTTCTTGGATACGATCACGGCGCGTCGCCCGGCAAGCGCGTTCAACCGGCCCTGCGGCGGCTCGGTGGCTGATGTGGCGGGAATCTCGAAGACGAATTCCGATCCCTGGCCAAGCCGGCTGGAAACCGAAATCGTGCCGCCCATGGCGGCCACCAGGCGCTTGGAGATGGCAAGTCCCAGTCCAGCACCGCCATGTGTGCGCGTCGAGGTGCCGTCGGCCTGCTCGAACTCCTCGAAGATGCGCTCCATGTCCTCGTCGCGCAGGCCGGGACCGGTATCGGCGATGGTGAAGCAGATGCGGTCGCTGGTCTCGGTTCGGGCGCGCGCTACGCTGACCAGCACGCCGCCACTGTCGGTGAACTTGATGGCGTTGCCGATGAGGTTGAGCAGCACCTGCCTGACCCGGCCCGGATCGGCGGTGATCAATTGCGGCACATCCGGTTCGACATGGCAGCCAAGGCCAATGCTCTTGGCGAAGGCGCGCGCGGCCATCAATTCGATGATGTTGTCGGCGATCTCGCGCACCGACATGGGCTGCGGTTCGGGATCGAAGCGTCCGGCCTCGATCTTGGAATAATCGAGCAGGTCCTCGATCAGGGCAAGCAAGGCGCTGGCCGAGGTCGAGATGGCGCCGACATAGGTCTGCTGCTCCGGCGAAAGGCTGGTGTCGGCGAGCAGCCTGGCCATGCCCATGATGCCGTTCATCGGCGTACGGATCTCATGGCTGACGGTGGCGAGGAAGCGCGACTTGGCCTGGCTCGCGAACTCGGCCCGCTCGCGCGCGGTGATCATGGACGATTCAGCGCGCTTGCGTGCTGTGATGTCGCGGGCGATGGCGCGATGCGAAACGGCACCGCTGTCCTTTTCGCGCACCGACAGCTCGATCCAGGAGAACCAGCGCGGGCCCGTCGGCGTGCGGATGGCAACGTCGGTGGAACTCAGGCATTCATGATCCGAGAAAGCCGCATCGGGAACGATACCGACCTCGATGCCGAGTTCGGCCAACGTCTTGCCGGCAAGATCGCGCGGATCGGTTTCGACGAGGTCGGCGAACACCTTGTTGGCGTAGACGATGTAGCCGTCGCGGTCGCGATGGATGACGAGATCGCCGAGCGCGTCGATGAGACCGCGAAAGCGCTCCTCGCTTTCCTGCATCTCCCACATGCGGTCGGCCAGCGTCTCGATCTCGGCGCGGTTACGGGCGGTGGTTTCGTCGAGCAGGACGGCAGTGCGGCGTACGCTGCGTCTGGCGCGCAGATGCATGGCCAGGCCAGCAAGGCCGGTTGCCAGCAAGGCAAGGCTGATGAAGACTGGCGCCCCCGTCAGGGATGAGAGGCCGGCCAGCAGCATGACGGCAACGAAGGTCAGGACCGGCAGGCCTTCGCGCTTGGCCGGTTGCTGATCAGGGACAAGCGGCGGGGCGGCGATAAACCGCCGCGCCGATACCGGCGGTTGCACCGATGCCGCATCGATGTCGTCGCCGGCGTCGGCCTGTTGGCTGTCGGATTCCGCGATCATGCGAAATCCTTTGCCAGACAGAGATTATGGAAAATTGCGGGGGATCGTTCGAATTTTAGCGGATCGGGCGTTTTTGGCCCGGCGGCGACGGATTTGCCAGCCAATGTGGCAATTCCGCCCGGCGCCTGCCACCCCTGAACCGGGTCACATGTCGACGACGACGCGGCCACGGATCTTGCCGTCGACGATGTCGTGTGCCGCACCGATGATGCCGTCGAAGCCGATGGTCGTGGACAGGCTGGCGAGCTTGTCCACATCGAGATCGGAGCCGATGCGCCGCCAGGCCTCGAGGCGCACGGCTTTCGGCGCCATCACCGAATCGATGCCGAGCAGGGAGACGCCGCGCAGGATGAAGGGGGCGACACTCGACGGAAGATCCATGCCGCCGGCCAGGCCGCAGGCCGCGACCGCGCCGCCATAGGAGGTCATCGACAGCACATTGGCCAGCGTGTGGCTGCCGACCGAATCGATGCCGCCGGCCCAGCGCTCCTTGGCCAACGGCTTGGCGGGCTGGTTGAGCTCGTCGCGCGATATCACCTCGGCGGCGCCGAGGTTGATCAGATAGGGGCTTTCGGCATTGCGGCCGGTCGACGCGATGACATGGTAGCCGAGGCTGGACAGGATCGAGACCGCGACCGAACCGACGCCGCCCGCAGCACCCGTCACCACGACAGGTCCGCGCTCAGGCAGGATGCCGTGCCGCTCCAGCGCCATGACGCAGAGCATGGCCGTGTAGCCGGCGGTGCCGACCGCCATGGCATCATGCGCGCTCATGCCCTCCGGCAGGGGCACCAGCCAGTCGCCCTTGACGCGGGCGCGCCCGGCATAGGCGCCGAAATGGGTTTCGCCAACGCCCCAGCCGTTCAGGATGACCTTGTCGCCCTTGCGCCAGTCGGGATTGGAAGAGGAGATGACGGTGCCGGCAAGGTCGATGCCCGGCACCAGTGGCCATCGACGGATCACCGGCGCCTTGCCCGATATCGCCAGTCCATCCTTGTAGTTCACCGTCGTCGCCTCGACCGCGATGGTGACGTCGCCCTCCATCAGATCGGCGTCGGTGAGATCGGTCACGGCGACCGACTGTTTTTTCTCGGCATCGCGCGAAACGAGGATGGCTTTGAAGGCTTCGGTCATCTTTTTCTCCCCGAACTTGCTCGGCGTGACTGTGCGGCGATGGCCGCGCGGGGTCAATCCTCGGAAGGCTTGGCGTTCGGAGGCGTGGGTTCACGCCGCCAGCCGATGAGTTCGTCGAAGACGACCAGGGCCGCGCCCACCGAAATGAAGGCGTCGGCAAGGTTGAAGACGGCGAAGGACCAGACCGGCGTGTGGAACAGGATGTAATCGATGACGTGGCCGTAGACGGCGCGGTCGATCAGATTGCCCAGCGCGCCGCCGATGATCAGGGCAAAGCCGGTGCGGGCGATGACATGGCCCGATGGCGTGCGCGTGGCGAGGTAAAGCACGAAAGCGACGACCAGCACCGCGATGACAACTAGGCCGATGTCACCGAAGGAGGAGAACATCGAGAAGGCGATGCCGGTGTTGTAGGTGCGAAACAGCGCCAGGAAGGGCAGGAGGTCGAGCTTTTCCTGGAAGGGCAGTCCGGCTTCGACCAGTGTCTTTATCCACTGGTCGAGCGCAATGGCCACGATGACGAGCAGCGCGTAGGGAGACCATGATTTCACGATTGGGCAACTCTCATTGCTGGTCCGAAATTGGTTCGAGCTTCAGCGCGCCCCGCCGGATCTCGAACAGCATGATGCCGGTGGCGACCGCCAGATTGAGCGAATCGGCACGGCCCGCCTGCGGAATCCTGAGCAGCCTGTCGCAGCTTGCCGCCAGGCTTTCGGGCAGGCCCTGCTGCTCATTGCCCATCATCAGCAGCACCGGCCCGCGGGAAAAATCGACCGAGCGGTAGTCGACCGCGCCTTTCAGATGCGTGCCGGCAACCAGCCCTGAAAAGCCGCCGCGCCAGGCAAGGAATGCCTCCGTCGTTGCCTTGGCCACCGGTATGGCGAAGATCGACCCCATGGTGGCGCGCACCGTTTCCACCGAAAACGGATCGGTGGTGTCGCCGACCAGGATGACGCCCTTGGCGCCGACGGCATCGACGGTGCGGATGACGGTGCCGAGATTGCCGGGATCGCGCACCCGGTCGAGCGCCACCCAGACATCGCCATTGTCGGCACGGATGTCCTTCAGGGCCAGGAATTTCTGCGAGAAGACGCCGACCACCATTTGCGGATTGTCGCGGCGGGTGATGGCGACAAGCACCTTTTCCGATACTTCGAGCACGGTGCCCCCGGCGGCGACCGTGCGTGCCGCGACCTTTTCCACGGCCGCGTTGCCGCGTCCTGCCTTGGCGAAAACCAACGTCCTGATCTGCCAGCCCAAGTCGAGCGCATCGATGACCAGCTTCAGCCCCTCGGCCATGAAGGCGTTCTGCTGGTCGCGGAATTTCTTCAAGGCAAGTGCCTTGATGTCCTTGACCAGCGGATTGGCAAGGCTGGTGACTTCCTTCACCTGACCGGGCGCGCCGGCATGCCGTTCGTTCATGTCAGGCCACCCAGCGCGAAAACAGTGACGTCGAAAGCGCCCGGCCGGCGGACTTTTCACGGATGATCAGCTCACCCGATTCAACCTTGCCGCCCATGCCGGCGAACGTGTCGCGCACCAGAGCGTGGATGGCGAAGAAGGAGGCACGGATCGAATAGGCGGTCAGCACCACGGCAAGCGGTCTTGGGGTCAGGATCGAGCGACAGAGGTCCGTCAGATCGGGAAGATCTTCGAACAATTGCCAGACCTCGCCCTTGGGGCCGCGGCCATAGGCCGGCGGATCGAACAGGATGATGTCGTAGCGGCTGCCGCGACGCTCCTCGCGCTCGGCGAACTTGACCGCGTCGTCGACGATCCAGCGGATCGGCTTGCCGCCAAGTCCGGATATCTCCTGGTTTTCGCGAGCCCAGCCGATCGCCTTCTTCGAGGCGTCGACATGGGTGACCTCGGCGCCGGCGCGCGCCGCCACCAGCGAGGCAAGGCCGGTATAGCCGAACAGGTTGAGTACCTTGACTGGCCGCCTGGCGGCCGCGATCAGCCCGGCCATATGGTCCCAGTGCGACGCCTGCTCGGGAAAGACGCCGACATGGCGAAACGAGGTGAAGCGGCCGAGATAGTCGATGCCGTCATGCTTCATCGGCCAGGTTTCGCCGAGCGGCGTCCTGGGAAAACGCCAGCGACCGATGCCTTCCTCGTCGGTGTCACCGGTGAAGATCGCGTCGGCACGCTCCCAGTCCTTTGCCGGCAGAGCTTTCTGCCAGATCGCCTGGCCCTCGGGCCGCACGATGCGGTAGGGGCCATATTGTTCAAGCTTTTGTCCCGCGCCGCTGTCGAGCAGCGCGTAATCCGCGTTGGGTGCCACTTCGAGGATTACCGGAAGTTGCTCAGCGGGCAGGACGCCGTCGCGACGGGCAAGGTTGCGGGGCGTGGATTTCGGTGCGGGCTGGTCCGGCTTCAGGTCTTGCCGCGGCCTGACCTCCGGCCTGTTCACGCCGCGACCTTCCGGTGGACGCGATTGCGCGGCTTCGCCTTTACCCGGCTGGTGCGGGCGGCCGTCGCGGCGTTTGTCGCGAAAAGACTTCAAGAGACAGCTTCTCCGGCGGTTCGGCCCGCTTCTGCCACAGCTATGCCCATCGGCGCAACAAACCCGCGCGACATTGCGACTGCGCGATTGGGGCGATTGGGGCAATTGCGGCGATTGCGGATGGCTTAGCCGCCACGCCCGATCGAAAGCAGTGCGACAACCAGCGAAACGAAGCCGGCAGCCTTGGCCGCCGTGACGGCCATGTGGCCGGTTTCCCAGCGCAGCCGTATGGCGTCGAAATTGTCTGGAATTGGCCCTGGCACCCAGGTGGCGAGAACTTTATTGGCCGGTTTGACGAGAACGAACCAAAGTACGAGGGATAGCGCATAGAGCAAGGTGGCGGCGAGTGCGAACCAGAACGCCGACCGATCTTGGCGCAGCAGCCACGCCAGCAGTCCCGGGCAGATGATTGCCGCGACATCCAGCGGCGCGCCAATGATTGCGAAGAGCAGGAACTGGCCGTTGAAAACGGTGGCCTCGCGCCAAAGCGCCGGGGACCATCGGGTGAGCCGGGGCACCGATTCCAGGACATGGGCGAAGGACGGCCCGAGGCTGAGCGCAGCGATCATGGTGGCCAAGACAGACCAGAACAGCAGGAAGCCATATAGTCGCATGACGCAACAACGGTTCCGGGCCGAAGCCGTTCCGAACGGCCGCACTTGCCATTGCCGCGGCCCCAGCCCTATCGTTTGGCACTCCGGCACTGCGGGCCGATTAGCGGGCAAGCGTTGGCCGACGGACAACTGGCCAATTAGGAACAGAAATGAGCGCGTATTGGATCGCCGTGGCGTCGGCCGAACATGTCCGGCGCGGCCGCAAGGGCGGCTTCATGCAGGTCAACCATGGCAAGGCGGCACCGCTGCGCCGCGTCAGGCCCGGTGATGGCATTGTCTATTATTCGCCGATCACGGTTTTGGGGGAGAAAGACGGTCTGCAGGCGTTCACGGCGATCGGCATGGTGCGGGAAGGAGACCCCTATCAAGGCGACATGGGCGGCGGCTTCACGCCGTTCCGTCGCGATGTCGACTGGGCGCAGGCACAGGAAACGCCGATCAAGCCATTGCTTGAGAGGCTGGAGTTCACCTCAGGCAAATCGAACTGGGGTTACCCGTTGCGCTTTGGCTTGTTCCCGATCAGCGTGGCAGATTTCGCTTTGATCGCGGAGACGATGGGCGCCAAACTCGCTTCGACTAGCCCCTGAGCGCCTTGTAGACGGCAATGCCGGCGGCCAAGTCCTCCAGCGCGGCACCGACCGACTTGAACAGCGTAATCTCGTCCGGGCTGCCGCGACCTCCCTTTTGGCCGCGCGCCAGTTCGTGCAGGTCGGCGACGATGGCTTGTGGTTTCAGCACGCCTGAGGCCAGTGGCTGGACGATGTCGCCGGCTTCCTTGGTGGCGCCGGCACGGGTGTCGACATAGACGCGGGCGCGCATGACCGCGTCGTCATCGCTTTCGCGCATCGCAGGCGTAAAGCCGCCGACCAGGTCGACATGGGTTCCGGGCCGCAGCAACGTGCCCTTGATCAGAGGCGTGGTGGTGATTGTCGCCGAGGAGACGATGTCGGCCTGGCCAAGCTCGGCATCGAGATCGGTCGCGACGCTGGCCGCGAAGCCCTCGGCGCGCAGATCGGCCGCGACTTTCTCGGCGTTGGCCGGGGTGCGGTTCCAGATGCGGATGGTCTTGATTGGCCGCACGGCGCTGTGCGCCTTGGCCAGGAAGGGCGACAGCGCGCCGGCGCCGACCACGAGCAGCCGCGAGGCATCGTCGCGGGCGAGATAGGACGCCGCGAGGGCCGAGGCGCACGCCGTGCGCCACTGCGTCAGCCGCTGGCCGTCGATCAGGGCTTCCGGCTCGCCGGTGCTGCCATCGAGCAGGAGATAGAGCCCCATCACGGCGGGCTTGCCGACGGCGTTGTTGTCGGGAGAGACGGTGACGATCTTGACGCCGATATGGCCGCCGGCGGAACGGCCCGCGGCGTGAAAATCGGTCCATGCGGGCATCAGCAGCAAGGTCGACGCCGCGCCGTCAGGCCTTTCGACCGTGTGATGATGCCTGACCGGCTGCACCGCGCCCTCGCGAAATGCCGTGCGCAATGTCTCGACCAGTCCAGGAAAGGTCAGCGCACGATCGACCTCAGCGGCCGAAATGGTCAGCATGAAAAGCTCCGTGAAAAGAAACGCGCCGACCTGCGGCTCAATTGGTCGGCTTCGGCAACGCCGACCCTTGGGCCGACCCTTGAGCCGACCCTCGGGCTCACGCCTGCGGCACCGAGGGCGTGCGGCTGACTGCCTGGCGCAGGTTTTCGGCCTCGACACCGCGCTGGCGCGCCAGTTTGCGGTAGTGGCCCTGCTTCACCCATGTCGCCAGGCTGCCGACGACCATGCCGATGGCGAGCGCCAGGAACAGGAAGATGAACAGCGGCAAGGTGAGCGTCAGCTTCGGATTTCCGGGATTGAACGGGTCCAGCGTGAAGGCGACGAGTTCGCGGTTGGCGACTGCCAAAGCGATCAGGATGGTCGCCAGGGGCACGAAGACCACGATGAGCATGAAGCGATTGAGCATGATGTTTTCCGTCGCAAGCGGGCCGATAAGGCCGTCCAGCGCTGACGCGCCTACTTGCCGCCGTTCAGCCTTTCACGCAACTCCTTGCCGGTCTTGAAGAACGGCACCCATTTCTCCTCGACCTCGACGGATTCGCCGGTGCGCGGGTTGCGGCCGGTGCGGGCAGGTCGGTTCTTCACCGAAAAAGCGCCGAAACCGCGCAATTCGACCCGGTTGCCCTCGGCAAGCGCGTCGGTGATTTCATCGAAGATCGCGCCGACGATGTTTTCGACGTCGCGCAGGAAAAGATGCGGATTGCGCGTGGCAATAATCTGCACAAGCTCGGACTTGATCATCAGACGGGTCCCCGTGAAAGCAGTTCGGCCAAAATTATCAGGATGATTTTATTTGCTTTTTTAGCTATCCCAACGCGTCTCAAGGGTGCCAGACGGAAACGAGACCGTCAAGAAACAAGCGGTCGGCGCCAAGTTCATGGATCACGTCGCCGCCGGAGTCCGGCAGGCCGAGCGCGCCGGCGATCGTGCGTGCCATCGCCTTCGAGAACAGGAAACCGCCGCGCCGTTCCGTGTCCTTCCACTCGACCACCTTGAGCTTGGCATCGACACCCTTGGTCGCCAGCCAGTCGATCGCCACGGACTCGCCGCCGACGGCGTCGATCAGCCCGTTGGCAACACCCTGGCGGCCAGTGAAGATCGAACCGTCGGCCAGCGCCAGCGCCTGTTCGTGGGTCATCTTGCGACGTTCGGCGACGATGCCGACGAACCAGTCGTAGCTGTCCAGAATGAGCTTGCGGACCATGGCGCGCTCGTCGTCATTGGTCGGCTTGAAGGGCGAGGGTGAGGCTTTCAGCGGCGAGGACTTGACCTCCTCCAGCTTGACGCCGAGCTTGTCCATCAGGCCGCTGACGTCGGGATACTGGATCAGCACGCCGATCGAGCCGACGA
The DNA here is from genome assembly GCF_020164995.1 of Mesorhizobium sp. CO1-1-11. Taxonomy (NCBI): domain Bacteria; kingdom Pseudomonadati; phylum Pseudomonadota; class Alphaproteobacteria; order Hyphomicrobiales; family Phyllobacteriaceae; genus Mesorhizobium; species Mesorhizobium sp. CO1-1-11. The sequence continues at coordinate 16,464 of NZ_JAIUHE010000025.1, read as the reverse complement.
TCGAGGTCTTGCGGGCGACAATATGGTCGGCGGCACTGGCGATCATGTAACCCGCCGACGCGGCGAGCGTGCCGACCTCGGCCACGACAGGCTTGTCGGCGGCCAGCTTGCGCACCTCCTCGTAGATCGATTCCCCGCCGACGGTGGTGCCGCCAGGAGAATCGACCACAAGGATCACGCCTTTTACTTTCGGCGACTGGCGGATAGCCTCCAGCCGCTTGATCAGTTCGTCGTCCTCGGTGATGGTGCCTTCGATCCTGACCTTGGCGATGTGGTCGACGGCGGAGCCGCCGAAATCGTCGCCATAGAACCAGGCCGACACCGCAATCACCCCGAGCGCCACGATGCCGAAGGCCGCGACACGCCAGAAAGTCAGCTTGCGCCGCAAGCGGCGGCGGTCGATCAGGTCGTCGGCTCTCAATGCCATCGTCAGCCTCACAGTCATCGGGAAGAGACGCTTTTAGACCATGATGTCTTGATCGGGAAGCAGTTCCGTCCCGCACATGGCGCGGCAATCCGCGCGCGGCGGTCCGTGTTGTCTGTTTTGTGACTGGCCTGTGCGGGCGACGCAAGGTAAGTGGGAAGAACTTCGGTGGTGAAAAAAGACGCAAGGGCGTCTATTTCTGCTATGAAGCACTGGCTGTTGCGCTGACCCGGGTTTCGTTTGTGCACGGCAGCTGTCACATTTTTGCGGTTTTCGTCGGCTTGTGCTTGCGCGAGGGCGCTGGCGTCCCACCTATAGGCGGTGCTCCCGGGGCAGGGTTTTAGAAGAAAGCAGTCATGTTAGCGCGACCGAATGAACCGACCAGCCCGGAGACGGAGTTGGCTCCCCCGGCGGATGACTGGACGCGGGGCGAAGCTTTCGACCGCGCCCAGCGTCATTCACGCCGCGTGCGCGTGCTCAAATTCGCCGTGCCCTTGGCCGCGGCATTGATCGCCGTCGCCTTCCCAGTCTATTCCTACCTCGCCGCGCCCGTTTCCGTCGCGGTGCAGGCCGAAGGCACCGCCTTCTCGAACGGTAAGCTGGTGATGGCCAATCCCAAACTCAATGGTTTCACCAAGCAGAAGCAGCCCTATTCGATGACGGCGCTGCGCGCCATCCAGGATGTGAGCACGCAAGGCATCATCGAACTCGAAGGCATCGACGCCAAGGTGCCGATCGCCCCCGACAATGTCGCGGCGATTAAAGCCTCGCGCGGTACCTACGATCGCGACGGCAATACGATGAAGCTGAACAGCGACGTCACCATCAGCACGACCGACGGCCTGCAGGCCAAGTTCAAATCCGTCTTCCTCGACATGGGCAAAGGCACTATGAAGACGGATGATCCCGTCGATGTCAGCCGTGGCGGGTCGCAGATCAGGGCGGATTCGATGTCGGTCCAGGACAATGGCAAGATCCTGGTGTTCGAGAACAAGGTTCGTGTCAACATCGATCCCGCCGTTCTGAAGGCGGCTGAGGCAAAGGGCGAAGAAGCGAATGTGGCTCAATAATTCGACACGGCTTGCGGCCGCAACTTCGGCGCTGTTCCTGCTCAGCCTGGCGCCGTCGCTGGCGCAGTCGGGAGCGGCCAGCCAGGTGTCGGGTCTCAAACTGGCCGGCGACAAGCCGATCCAGATCGAAAGCGACAAGCTGGAAGTCCACCAGGCCGACAGCGTCGCGATCTTCACCGGCAATGTCACCGTCGTCCAGGGGCCGACGCTGATGAAGGCCGGCAAGATGATGGTCTACTACGTCAAGGACCCCAATGCGGGCGCCAAGGGCGCCGAAGCCGCCGGGGCGGCAGCCATGACCGGCTCGGCCAACATCGATCACCTGGAGATCTCCGACAAGGTCTACATCAAGTCGGATCAGCAGGTCGCGACCGGCGATCAGGGCAGTTTCGACATGAAGAGCCAGGTGCTGGTGCTTTCGGGCAAAAAGGTCGTCCTTTCGCAAAACGACAATGTGCTGGTCGGCTGCAAGCTCACCGTGCAGATGAAAACCGGGCTGGCCCAGGTCGATCCATGTGCTGGGCAGCGTGTGCAGATGTCGATCACGCCGCCGCCGAAATCGGGAGCGACGAACCCCTGATGGTCAGCCTGTCGTCGCTGACGGCACGTCTTCCGGGACGGGCCGCAGGCAAGCTTTCGGCGCCGGCCACGGTCGACAAGGCGAAGTTCAAGGGAACCTTGATCGCCAAGGGTCTGACCAAGAGCTACAAGGGCCGCAAGGTCGTCAGCGGCGTCACGCTGGGCGTGCGCGCAGGCGAGGCCGTCGGGCTGCTCGGCCCCAACGGCGCCGGCAAGACGACCTGTTTCTACATGGTCACCGGCCTGGTGCCGGTGGATGAAGGCACGATCGAGATCGACGGGTTCGACGTCACCTCGATGCCGATGTATCGTCGCGCGCGCCTCGGCATCGGCTATCTGCCTCAGGAGGCCTCGATCTTTCGCGGCCTCAATGTCGAGCAGAACATCCGCGCCGTGCTCGAAGTGGTCGAAAAGGATCGCAAGATCCGCGAGCGCAACCTCGACGAACTGCTTGAGGAATTTCACATCAGCCATCTGCGCAAGGCGCCATCCATGTCGCTCTCGGGCGGCGAAAGGCGGCGCCTGGAAATCGCGCGCGCGCTGGCGACGCGCCCGGCCTACATGCTGCTCGACGAGCCCTTCGCCGGCATCGATCCGATCGCCGTCGCCGATATTCAGCAATTGGTGCGTCACCTGACGGCGCGCGGCATCGGGGTCCTCATCACCGACCACAATGTGCGTGAGACGCTCGGCCTGATCGACCGCGCCTACATCATCCACGCCGGCCAGGTGCTCACTCATGGCCGCGCCGACGAAGTGGTGGCAAATCCCGACGTGCGGCGGCTTTATCTCGGCGAGGGTTTTACGCTCTGAGCGTGAAATTTGTTTCCTGATACGATTTTTTGCGCGCCGGCGACCTGTTTTCCGCGATTTTGCTCCGGGATAACGCTCCGGTAAGCGGGTTTTGCTAGGCTTTGCCTTGACAAGCAAAAGCCGGGCCAGTTTCTATGGCCGGCCGTGAAATTGATTTCCGGAAGTTGGGGACGCGTAGAGGAGGCGTTTGAAACCGAACCATGGCATTGGCGGCCAAACTACAGCTCCGACAGTCGCAGTCGCTGGTGATGACGCCGCAGCTGATGCAGTCGATTCGGCTGCTGCAGTTCACCCATACCGAGTTAGAGCACTTCATCGACGAGGAGATCGAGCGCAACCCGCTTCTGGAGCGCGCCGAGCCGCAGGATGATGCCGCGAGCGACCAGGCGCAGAAGCTCGACGTAGAGCCGCAAGCGTCCGCCGATGGCGACTGGTTCGAGAACGAGGCGGGATGGAGTGCCGAGGCCATCTCGGAAAAGCTCGATACGTCGCTGGAAAACCTGTTTCCCGACGATCCCGGCACCAGCGAGCGGTTGGGCCCCGACCTGACGGCGCAATGGAAATCGGCTTCGGGCAGTGGAGGCTCCTCGTCCGAGGGGCTCGACGCCGGCGACATGGCTGCGAGCGGGATCACGCTGCGCGACCATGTCGGCGAGCAGGTCGCGCTCGCCTTCATCGATCCCGTCGCGCGGCTGATCGCCGGAGAACTTGCCGATGGGCTCGACGAGACCGGCTATGTCAGGGCCGATCTGGCGGAGATCGCCGCGCGGCTTGGCACCGACGAGGTGGCGGTGGGCGAGGTGCTGGCGGTGTGCCAGACCTTCGAGCCGGCCGGCCTGTTTGCCCGCGACCTCGCGGAATGCCTTTCGCTGCAGCTTGCCGTGCGTGACCGTCTCGATCCGGCCATGAAGGCCCTGGTCGCCAATCTCGAACTGCTGGCGCGCCGCGATTTCCAGACGCTGAAGCGGCTCTGCGGCGTCGATGAGGAGGATTTGCTGGACATGCTGGCCGAAATCCGGGCGCTCGACCCGCGGCCGGGCATGGCGTTTTCTGGCGGCGCCAGCGATGCGATCGTCGCCGATGTCGAGGTGCGGGCGGCCAATGACGGCAGCTGGACCGTCGAACTCAATGCCGAAACGCTGCCGCGCGTGCTCGTCGACCACATCTATTTCGCCCAGGTGTCGCCGCACGCGAAGAACCAGGCGGAAAAGGATTTCCTGGCCGAGTGCCTGCAGAACGCCAACTGGCTGACACGGAGCCTCGACCAGCGGGCCAAGACGATCCTCAAAGTGGCCTCGGAAATCGTGCGCCAGCAGGACGCCTTCCTGGTCCATGGCGTGCGCCAGCTGAAGCCACTCAACCTGCGCACGGTGGCAGACGCCATCGGCATGCACGAATCGACGGTCAGCCGGGTGACCGCCAACAAATACATGCTCACCCCGCGCGGCGTGTTCGAGCTGCGCTATTTCTTCACGGCCTCGATCGCGGCATCGGGTGGTGGCGATGCGCATTCCTCGGAAGCGGTGCGTGATCGCATCAAGCAAATGATCGACGAGGAGAAGCCCGTCGATGTGCTGTCGGACGATGCTATTGTCGACATGCTCAGGGAAAGCGGCGTCGATATCGCCCGGCGCACCGTCGCCAAGTACCGGGAAGGCATGAATATTCCCTCCTCGGTACAGCGCCGGCGCGAGAAACGGGCGCTCGCCAGCGCCGGCCGCTAGGCGTTCACGATTTCCACAGCTTTCAAGTTTCATTGACAAGCCACGGTGAAGTGGCTAGAAGCCCGCCCGCATGAGACGGGCTCGATGCCCGCTAGCGGATGGTCCGTCACGACAATGACCCGGGACGGTCAAGAAGGCGGCTTGTGATCAACCGGAAAGTTCGGATTTAAATCGGCGCGAGTGACGCCGCAAAGCTTGTGCGCACGGATCACGAGTATAAACTCGGGCCAGTTTGAAGCCTGAGCAAGGAAGGTCAGTTTTCAGATGAATCTGCGCATTTCGGGAAAGCACATGGATATCGGCGATGCGTTCCGTACACGCATCAACGATCGTGTCGGTGAAGCGATCGGCAAATATTTCGATCGTGGCTTCGCGGGGCATGTCACCGTCATCAAATCGGGCTCGCGCTATTCCGCGGATTGCATGATCCGGCTGGATTCCGGCGCCTCGCTGCAGGCCACCGGCGATGCCCAGGACCCGACACTCGCCTTCGAGGCCGCGGCCGATCGGCTGGAGACCCGGCTTCGGCGATACAAGCGCCGTCTGAAATCGCACAATTCAGGCAATGGCAATGGCGAGTTGACCGACATCGCTTACACGGTGATGGCACCGCTTGCCGATGACGATGAAGAAATCCCGGAGGATTTCGCACCGGCCATCGTCGCCGAATCGACCATGACGTTGAAGACCATGTCGGTGGCCTCGGCCGTCATCGAACTCGATACCAAGGACAGTCCCGTGCTTGTTTTCCGCAATGCCGGAACCGACCATCTCAACATCGTCTATCGCCGGCCCGACGGAAACATCGGCTGGATCGATCCGTCCACGACCAAAGTCGCACAGGGATAAAAGCCAGCCGCACGAGGGGTGGGGACTGGCGCGGCAGGCGAACAAGGATTTTCAAGCATGGATCTGAGCGATCTTATCAGCGTTCCGGCGATTTTGCCGGCGTTGAAGGCGAACTCCAAGAAGCAGCTACTGCAATTGCTGTCCGAGCGGGCAGCGACGATTTCGGGCATTCCGGAACGGGAGGTGTTCGACACCATCCTGCAGCGCGAGCGCCTGGGCTCGACCGGCGTCGGCAACGGCATCGCCATCCCGCACGGCAAGCTCGCCGGCGTGAAGCGCATCGCCGGCGTTTTCGCCCGGCTGGAGACGCCGGTCGATTTCGAATCACTGGATGACCAGCCGGTCGATCTGGTGTTCCTGCTGCTGGCGCCCGAAGGGGCGGGTGCCGATCATCTCAAGGCACTGTCGCGCATCGCGCGCGTGCTGCGCGACGCCGACACCGTGGCCAAGGTCAGGGGCACGCGCGACGCCGCGGCGATCCATGCGCTTTTGTCGGATACGCAGGCCTCGCACGCGGCCTGAAGCCATCTTTTTAAATATTGCACCAAGGGCCGCCATGAGCGGCCCTTTTCAGTTCAGCCAACCAATTGTCTTTAATGAATGGCGACGGTGGTCAGGTCGTTTTCCATGGCGCCGGCCAGCGCGCGGTCACGCGCGTCGGAAAGCAGGATCGGCTGGCCATTGGCTCCAAACAGGGCCCACAGCTCCATGCCGGGCGCGATTTCACCGATGTTGGGGAAGCGGCCGAGCAGTTCGTCGCTCGAGACCTTGCGCAGATAGGCGACAGAGCCTTCGCCGAGATGGGCGAATTCGCCGCTGGTCATGGTGATGGTTTCGTCAGTTCTGGTCATTTCAAGCCTCCTTGGCGCGAGGACGCCGCTCAAGGCCATCCCGCATGAGAGCCATCGGTAAAGATCAGTCTTTCACCGATATGTTTATTTTCCGTACCAGCCGTTCCGACTCCGGCCGATCAAGGTCGATCGACAAAAGGCCGTTCTTCAGCTCCGCCGCGATCACACGCATGCCGTCGGCCAGCACGAAGCAGCGCTGGAACTGGCGTGCGGCAATGCCGCGATGAAGGAATTCGCGCTCGGTATCGTCGGTCTGGCGACCGCGCACGACCAACTGGTTTTCCTCCGTTGTCACATCGAGATCGCTTTCGGCGAACCCGGCGACGGCGAGTGTAATGCGCAGCCTTTCGGCCTTGCCGTCGACACCGCTCAGGCGCTCGATGTTGTAGGGAGGGTAGCTGTCACCGGACTTCGCCAGACGCTCCAGGGTCTTTTCCATGGCGTCGAAACCCAGGAGAAGCGGGCTGGAGAAAGGCGTCATTCGGCTCATGTTACACTGTCCTCTCAAGAGCGACATAAACTGGAAAAACCCAAATGGCATTTTTCCCGATGGTCTTGATATGGTCCGCCCCGCGACCAAGTTCAAGCCACCAAAAGACCCGCCCAAGGAGACCATGTCGCGGACCTACGGAAATAGCCCAGGATCAGGTCGTGGACTCACAGGAATAATCGACATGGCGCTTGAATCGACGCGCGGATGCAAGGAGAAGCGCGCAGGCCGGAACCGTCCCCCGTCAAGCGGTTCAGCAGCTTTGCAGCCGGTTGGCGTCTTTCGGGCGCAGGACCGGCCCGGTGAGCTGATGGCCAGCCAAACAAGGAATTGAAATGCCCCAACCACGCAAGATCATCATCGACACCGATCCCGGCCAGGACGACGCCATCGCCATTCTGCTGGCGCTTGGCAGTCCTGAACTGGAGATCGCCGGCATATCGGCCGTCGCCGGCAACGTGCCGCTGAAGCTCACCGAAAAGAACGCCCGCAAGATCTGCGAACTGGCCGGCCGGCCCGAAATCAAGGTCTACGCCGGCGCCATCCGTCCGTTGGCGCGCGAACTGGTCACGGCCGAGGAGGTCCATGGCAAGACCGGCTTGAACGGACCGGATTTGCCCGAACCGACAATGAAGCTGCAGGACCAGTACGCCGTCGATTTCATCGTCGAGACGCTGATGAAGGAGGAGAGCGGCACCATCACGCTCTGCCCGCTCGGGCCGCTCACCAATGTTGCGCTGGCGCTGATCCGAGAGCCCCGGATTGCGCCGCGCATCAAGGAAATCGTGCTGATGGGCGGTGGCTTCTTCGAGGGCGGCAACGTCACGCCCACGGCCGAATTCAACATCTATGTCGATCCGCATGCCGCCGACGTCGTCTTCCGGTCCGGCATCCCGATCGTGATGATGCCGCTCGATGTCACCCACAAGGCGCTGACCACGTCCAAGCGCATCGAGGCGTTCCGCAAGCTCGGCACCAAGGTCGGCATCGCCGCCGCCGAGATGTTGGAATTCTTCGAGCGCTATGACGAAGGCAAATACGGCACGGATGGAGGGCCGCTGCACGACCCCTGCGTCATCGCCTATCTCCTGAAGCCCGACCTGTTCAAAGGCCGCCATTGCAACGTCACCGTGGAAACCGCCTCCGAACTGACCATGGGCATGACCGTGGTCGACTGGTGGGGGGTCACCTCCAGGGAAAAGAACGCCATGGTGATGCGCGACATCGACCACGATGGTTTCTTCGCGCTGCTGGTGGAGAGGCTGGGGCGGCTTAACTGACGTTTGGAAGCGCCGACAAGCGCGCGGTGTCACCGGCGCGCGTTGTCACCCATTGAGCAATCGGTAGGTGTCGACGCCGTGCTTGTGGTGTTGACGTTCAATAGGAACGAGCGAGCCAACAAGATGCGGTCGCTCGACGTCGTCGTCGATCGAAATCCGCGTGTTGTCGTCATCAAGGCGCACGTCGTAGGTGTAGTATAGATTGTGACCTACCATGGCATACGGGCTGACAGGTTTCACTCTGATGTATTCGACCACGGCCATTACGCGTTGAGTGGTGACGACCGGATTGGCCTGGAGCCCTACAATCGCAATGGATTTCATCAGCGCAAAGGCGCAAAAGAAAGCGGTGCCGACCACTGCGTCGCTGTACTCGTATTGCCAAATAAGCAAGCGATCCCGAAAGGAAACGTTTGATTTGCGCATAGTGAAGAGTTGTGCAGCAGCGTACAATTCTTCAATATGTCTCCGCAAAAATTTATGGAGAAGGCGCTTTCGCCGTTACTTTGCCTTCGAAAACGCCAGCCACACACCGCCGCCGACCATGAAGCTGCCGCTGATCCGCGACAGGAGCTTGATGCGGCTGGCCGACAGCATGCGCCCGGCGCGGCCGGCGGCGAGCGCATAGGTCGAGTCCGACATGGCGGCGAAGATCATGGCGGTCAGGCCCATGATGACGATCTGCAGTGGGTAGTTGCCGGCGGGAGAGATGAACTGCGGAAAGAAGGCGCCGAAGAAGATCAGCGTCTTTGGATTGCTCAGCGCCACGGCCAAGCCCTGCAGGAAGAAGCCGCCGCGTGGTTTGCGGGCGGTTCCGTCGGCGTTCAGCGTGCCCTTCGAGCGGAACATCTGCACGCCCATCCAGATCAGGTAGGCCGCGCCGATCAGCCTGACCCACTCGAACCAGTGGCCCATGCCCGAAATCAGCGTGTTGAGGCCGATGCCGACGATGGCGATCATGACTGCAAGGCCGGCTTGCGTGCCGACGACGTTGGCGAGGCCGGCGCGGGAGCCGTGGCGGATGCTGTTGGCGATGATCAGGGTCACCGTCGGCCCAGGCACCAGGATGATCACGATGCAGGCAAGAACATAGGCGGCGTAGAGTTCCAGCGACATGATTTTCCTCGCAATGCCGCCATCGCGGCCTAGCATGCAACAATCAATGCATGACGGCGAGGACGACGCAAGCCGGCGCGCCGGTCTGGCTCAGGCTCCGGCGGGCCAGGGCAGCGTCGTCTCATAGGCAGCCGCAGCCTTCAGCACGGCGAGGTCGCCGCGTGGCCTGCCGACCAGCTGCATGCCCATCGGCCGGCCCCTGTCGTCGAAGCCGACGGGAACATTGACCGCCGGGCAACCGCCCAGGGTGGCGAAGGCCGAAACCTGCATCCAGCGATGATAGCTGTCCATTGCCCGCCCCCCGACTTCGCGCGGCCAATGGGTGCCGACATCGAACGGAAAGACCTGCGCGGTCGGCAGCGCGATGAGGTCGAAGCGGTCGAAGATCGACAGCAGCGTGCGGTACCAGGAGGTTCGGACGACCGAGGCCGCGCGTATCTGCGGCGCCGTCAGCCGCATCGCGTTTTCCACTTCCCATACGGCTTCCGGCTTCAGCAGGCCACGCCTGGCGGGGTCGTCATAGTGTACTTTCAGGGCGCAGCCGCTGCTGGCCTGGCGCAGCGTCACGAAGGCCTGCCAGAGTGCCTCGAAATCGAAATCCGGTCGCAAGGGCTCGGTCAGGAAAGATACATCCGTGAACCGTGCGAGTGCTGCCTCGCATAAGTCGAGGATGCCGGGCTCGATCGGCAGATGGCCGCCGAGATCGCCGAGCCAGGCGATACGGCCACCGGTCGCCGCCGTCGCCAGGCCTTCGAGGAAGGAGCCTTGCTTCTCATAGGAGAGAGGCGCCTGCGGATGGTAGCCGGCCTGCACGTCGAGCAAGAGCGCCATGTCGGCGACGTTGCGGCCCATCGGCCCCTCGACGCCCATCTGCGCGTGGAAGACCTCGAAGTCGGGACCGCTGGGCACGAGCCCCTGTGACGGCCGGAAACCGTAGACATTGTTCCAGGCCGCCGGGTTGCGCAGCGAGCCGCCGAAGTCGCTGCCATCGGCGACGGGCACCATGTCGAGTGCCAGCGCCACCGCCGCTCCGCCGCTCGAGCCGCCGGCGGTCAGCGCCGGATCGAAAGCGTTCAGCGTCGGCCCGAAAACATTGTTGTAGGTGTTGGAGCCGAGCCCGAATTCCGGAACGTTGGTCTTGCCGATGATGATGGCGCCGGCGTCGCGGATGCGTTCGACGAAGAAATCGTCTTCCCGCGGCACGAAATCGGCGAAGATCGGCGAGCCGAACGAGGTCCTGAGGCCGGTGGTCGAGGCAAGGTCCTTGATGGCGATGGGTAGGCCAAAGAGCGCGCCGGTGCCATCGGTCCGGCTGATATCGGCGGCATCGGCCTCGCGCAGTATGTCGGCACGGTCGCGCAACGAGACGATGGCGTTGACCAGCGGGTTGACCGCATCGATGCGATCGAGGAACGCCGTCACCACCTCGCGCACGGAGAGCTTCTTTCGGCGGATCGCGTCTGCAAGTTCGACAGCCGACAGGCGGCAGATGTCGCCGGCCGCCGGTACGGCATGCTTCGTGCGGGGACGCATCACTTCAACCGGCCTCTTGCAGCGCCTGGTCGACATCCTTGGCCAGTGGGATCGCCGGTTGGGCGCCGGGCTTAAGGCAAGCCAGCGAGCCGGCGGCGCCGGCACGCGCCAATGCCTGTTCGAGCGTGAGGCCCGACGACAGGCCGGCGGCGAAATAGCCGCAGAAAGTGTCGCCGGCCCCGACCGTGTCGACCGGCGTGATCTGCAAAGCAGGGACACTCAGGAATTCGCTTGGCGTTGCCGCCATCACGCCGTCGCCACCGAGCGTGACGACGATGATGCGTCCAGTCTTGCTGGCATAGTCGCGCATGCGCGCTGCACGATCGCGGCCTTTCAGGGCAAGGGCTTCGCCATAGAGGTCGAATTCGGTTTCGTTCGCGACCGCATAGTCGGCCTTGCCGAGGAAGGCGGCTGCCCCGCCATGGAAAGGGGCCGTGTTGAGGACAGTGATCGCGCCGGCCGCCCTTGCCTGGTCGAGGGCCGCATCGACCGTCGCGAGCGGAATTTCGTGCTGCAGCAGCACGACGTCGCCCTTTGTCAGAAAAGCCTTGGAGAGGTCGCCGGGCACCACGGAAGCGTTGGCGCCGGGCACCACGGCGATAATGTTTTCGCCGTCATCGCCGACCATGATCAGCGCCGTGCCGGTCGAGGCAAAGGTCTCTCCCACGCCCGACAGGTCGACCTTGGCCTCGCGCAGCAAAGCCAGTGCCTCGGGGGCGAAATTGTCCTTGCCAACGGCGCCGACCATGCGCACCTGAGCGCCGGCACGCGCGGCGGCGAGTGCCTGGTTGGCGCCCTTGCCGCCGGGGGCCGTCGTGAAGCTGGAACCGCTCACCGTCTCACCGGGGCTCGGCAAGCGGTCGACATTAGCGATAAGGTCGAGGTTGATCGAACCGACTACGATAATCAAGAAATGCCTCCTGCTGATGCGCGGAAGCTATCCTGCCAAGCCGTTCGATGCCAGACCACGCGAATGGTCCAGCGTGATTTGCCGCGTCATTCACAAAGCACAGTGACGATGCCCTGATAGTTGCCGGCGGGAAAGATACCGCTCGACTTGGTGGCGGTGAGGTCGATCTGCATGGCGTGGGTGCCATTGGCGACCCTTTGCGGCACGCCCCCATTGTTGTCGACCCCCGAGCCATCGAGGCGGAAGACCGAGGCGAAGGTCACGTTGGTGCCGCCGCCGCTCGGCGCGGAAGAGAATGCGGCAGGCGCCGGCGCTGAAACCGAATAGCAGTCCAGCAAATTGAGCAGCGAGCACAGCAGGGAACTTGCCACCACGGTGGCGCTGGCGCTTGATCCGCCTGCCTGCTTGGAGCCCAGTATGCCGATGGCCGGATTTGCGGTCATCGTGCCCGATGCCCCGACCATGATGGTGCAGGTGCCGATGATCGCGGCCTGCGCCGGAAGGCAGCAGCCGGCGAGCGCGGCCATCGCGAGCAGCGCGCGGCTATTTCTTCTTCTTTTTCTTGCCATCGCCGCTTCCGGTTCTGATGCTCCAGCCTTCGTTGGCCCATCCGGGTGACGCGGCCACGGGCGTAGGTGCGCTGGCGGCCACGCTCGCGGTCGGCCCGTCACCGCCCAGGCCCATCTTGAGGAGCTTCAGCTCCAGCTGCAGGCGCTCGACCTCAAGCTCGTAGAGGCGGCTGCAATCGACGCGCTTCGGCGTACGCCCGATCGGAATCACCACGCGGCCGTAGGTGGCGACGTCGTTGTTCGCCTGATTGTTGCCTCTGATGACGCCCAGGTCGAGATAGGCACCGGTGCCCGATACGGCGGAGCGGCAGGTGGTTCCGTCGGAAGCGTGGACCTCATCCTGCCCTTGCGGCAAGGTCACGCCGGGCAGGTTGAAGCCGCTCTCATTCTGATTGAGGTTGTAGACATCCTCGGCCAGAACCGGCGAGATCCCTGCCCAGGTTGCCGCAAACGCGACTGTCAGGACTTGCGGTGCCCAAAAAACTTTCCGCATATCTGTGCCCTTATCTGCGTCTGTTGATTGGGAAAGGGGATGCTCTCGGTACAGATACGCACTTTACGCTCGGCAGCGCCGCCGAAGGGCACGACCACAAGGACAGGACGGGAAGCCTGCGAGCCCAGTTGGAAAACGCTCGGAGAGATCTTGGCATCCACTGGCTGAAAATTCTGATCGTAGACGTGGATTTCGACCTTGATCTTCTGGCCGTAGGGATTGGCGGGAAACACGCGGACCGCGAAGGCGTCGGTGAAACTGTTGACCTCACCCCGCATCGGCGACATCGACTGGGCGTTGGCGGCAATGGCCGGCAGGCCGACGGCCAGCGCCGCCGCCAGGATTCGTGCATGTTTCAAGGATCCCTCCTTCGCGACGGCTATTCGCAGCGCAGTGTTACCGTTGCCTGATAGTTTCCGGTGGCGAAGCGGTTGCTGCCGCCCTTGGTGCCAGCGAGATGGACCGAGACAAGGTCGGCGCCGGGGACAGCGAGGGCGGTGGCGGCCCCCGTTTCAGCGGTCGTGTGGGCGCCGCTGGCCGAATAGGTCGGTGTCCAGGTGGTGGCGGTGCTGTCGGCGGCGGGCACGGTGGTGAGGGTCACCGGATCGACGCTAAGTGAAACACCTCCGGTGGTGGTGAGCGTGACTGTTCCAGCCGAACCGCCGCTGTTGTGGGAGCTCAGCGACTGAAGGTCGGCGCTCACCGTCATGGTGCCGTTGGTGCCGACGACAAGCGTACAGGTCGCGGTGACCGTGCCATTGAAGATGACATTCTGCGTTGTGGCCATCGCCGCGTGGTCCAGGCACGTGACCAGCAAGGCTGCACCAAACACGGTGCGGAACAACTTCATCGAGATTCTCCTATTAAGTCGGATCGCCCGAATTAATATGGGTCATCATCGCTTTATCGTGGTTAATTTAGCGTAAACTTAAATAAGATATCGAAATAACGCTCGTGAAGAAACCGGCGGTTGTCCACGGTTGTATCCAGAAGTTCCAAAATCAAGCGCAATAATACTGCGTATTTCCAAATACTCATATATTTTCTGTGGCAGAAAGCAAAAATCGACATTTCACGACGAAATCTGCCCTGCCTCCCAGCCGAGGATGGCGCGCTTGCGGGTCAGGCCCCAGTGATAGCCGGTGAGATCGCCTGATTTGCCGATGGCGCGGTGGCAAGGCACCACGAAGGAGAGCGGGTTGGCGCCGTTGGCGGCGCCGACCGCGCGGCTGGCGCTCGGCGCACCGATGCTGGCCGCGATCGAGGAATAGGTACGGGCCTTGCCCATCGGAATCTGGAGCAGCGCCTCCCAGACGCGGACCTGGAAGTCGGTCCCGATCATGACGACATGAAGCGGCTGATCGGCGCGCCACAGCGTCGGCTCAAAGATGCGCGCGGCATAGGGCCCCGTCGCTTCCCTGTCCTCGATATAGAGCGCGTTCGGCCAGCGGCCTGACATATCGGCAAAAGCGGTGCGTTCCTCGCCTGCGTCGCAGAAGGCGAGGCCGGCAAGCCCGCGGTCGGTGGCCATGATCAGAGCAGTGCCGAACGGGGAGGTGTGATAGCCGTAGCGGATGGTGAGGCCGGCGCCGCGCGTCTTGTAGTCGCCCGGTGACATCGCCTCATGGGTGACGAACAGGTCGTGCAGCCGGCCGGGGCCGGACATGCCCAGTTCGAAGGAGGTTTCGAGCAGAGGCATGCCGGAATCAAGCAGCCTGCGCGCATGATCCAGCGTCACCGCCTGCAGGAAAGCCTTGGGCGACAGGCCGGCCCAGCGGGTGAAGAGTTTTTGCAAGCCGGTCGGCGTCTCGCCGACCTCCTCGGCCAGTTCTTCCAGCGATGGCTGGTCGCGATAGTCGAGACTGATCTTTTCGATGGCGCGGCGTACGATTTCGTAGTCGCTGCCCTCAGGCGTGATGTCCTTCTTGAGGACTGCCGTGTGTGTGCTCATGGACTGTCTCCTTGGGCTGGAATATCGCCCCTCGGGGCGCCGATCGCCACCCGAAACCTGCCTTCTTGCAGCACTTGCCCAGATAGACTCGGGATTCGAGCCAGGGAGCCGCTGATGGCTGGCGAAAAAGTCCATCTGACAGGGGCAAAAGAGACCTTGCTCATGACACTCTACGGCAAGGCTTTCCCGGAAATTTCCTGGAATTGCTTTTAGCGCGCCTTGGCGGTCGCCAGCGCGCGCGAGAAGGCGGTGGCGAAGCTCTCGCGCGAATCGGGGTCGAGGAAGCCGCCGATCGGCACGTTCTGGCCTTGTGCTTCCACGGTCATTTTGGTGATGCCGATCTCGGCGTGCCGGGCGATCGAAAACCGTACCCAGAACGGATTGAAGCGATGCGCTTCCGACTTTCCCGAGGGGCCCGTCTTGCGAATGTCGAGGCTGGTGCGCGAGACCGACACTTCCTCGCGGGCGCGTGCAGCCCGGTAATTGACGCGGAAGGCGATGTAGACGGCCACCACGTCGAGGCCGAAGAAGCCGAACACCGGCCAGGCACCGCGCGACAGGAAAAACGCACCCGTCACCAGCCAGCCGAGCATCAGTGCGCCCATCAGGATCAGGAAGCCCGTCCTGCCCAGCGACCGGTGCGGGGTCAGCAATGCATGAAAGAAGGGCTCGTCAGCCTGAAACGAGGCGTTTGTGTCACTCATGACACACTATTATAGGAGGGAAATGGCGCGTCCCAAGTCCAATGAGTCTTCCATGCCCGAAAAAGAGCTGCCGGCCGGACGCCGTGATGGCTCCAATGCCAAGCCGCGCCCTCGGCCGGCGCGGCGCTCGTCCCGCTACAGCCCGGCTGAAGTGCATGAGATTTTCCGGCGTTTTTCGGTGCAGCGGCCGGAGCCGAGGGGCGAACTCGAACACGTCAATGCCTTCACACTGCTGGTGGCGGTGGTGCTTTCGGCGCAAGCGACCGATGCCGGTGTCAACAAGGCAACGCGGGCTCTGTTCAAGGTTGCGGACACGCCGCAAAAGATGCTGGCGCTCGGTGAAACCAAGGTCGGCGACCATATCAGGACCATCGGTCTCTGGCGCAACAAGGCCAAGAACGTCATCGCCCTATCGCAGGCGCTGATCCGCGACCATGGCGGCGAGGTGCCGGATGACCGCGATGAACTGGTCAAGTTGCCCGGTGTCGGGCGCAAGACCGCCAATGTCGTGCTCAACATGGCCTTCGGCCAGCATACGATGGCGGTCGACACGCATATCTTGCGCATCGGCAACCGGCTTGGCCTGGCGCCCGGCAAGACGCCGGAACAGGTAGAGCAGGGGTTATTGAAGATCATCCCGGACGAATATATGCGCCATGCGCATCACTGGCTGATCCTGCACGGACGCTATGTCTGCAAGGCGCGCAAGCCGGATTGCCCGGCCTGCGTCATCGCCGATATTTGCAAGGCAGAGGTGAAGACGACCAGCATTCCGGCGCCCCTGGTGCCGATCGCCCCGCTTGAAACTGTCGCCGCCGAAGATCAGGCGCCGTAGCCGCGCGCCATCGCCGCCGCGAACACCGGGATCAGGCTCGGCCGGACTATCAGAAGAACGACTATCTCGGCTGGATCGGCCGCGCCAAGCACCCGGATACCAGGCGAAAGCGGCTCGACCAGATGCTGGATGAATTGCAGCGTGGTGGTGTCTACATGAATATGGTTTGGCACGGCTGAAGTTCTGCTTCGATTACTAGGCCGTGAACTCATAAGCCGCGGTTTACCGGCTTCGGGATGAGATGTGGTCGATCACGCCACTTCCTTGGACATA
>NZ_JAIUHE010000024.1:0-87992 GCF_020164995.1 Mesorhizobium sp. CO1-1-11 | reverse complement strand
GCCATTTGACGGTGCGCTCGGTCAGACCAAGGATTTGGGATGTTTCCGACGAGGTCTTGCCCGCCGCCGCCCACAAAAGCACTTCCTTCTCCCGATCTGTCAGCGGACCTTCATCGCCGTCTTCGTCATTTGACAAAGCCTGGATCGACATGCCGGCGTATACCGCCATCGTCACCAACTGCACTTGCTGTCGCGGAGAAAGTGTGCAGCACTTGGCAGAAGACGCAAACGACAGCACGGACTGCCAATGGTGAACGCTGAGCATCGGCACCGCAAAACCGCTCAAGATGCCGAACTCTGTCGCTTCACCCGCGACACGTCGCGAGCCCTCAGTATCGGACCATTTTGCTGGAATATCGGCCCAGAGAAACGGGTTCAGAGTTTTGGCGGAATAAATGCAAACCCCGTCGACTGCAGCATGCTCGGCCTCAATATAGCGTTCGAACCAGCCCGCTGGCCAGCCGTTTAGTTCAACCATCGGTGCTAGCTTCTGGCCACCGAGCGGCACACCGCTCAGGATAAGGTGCTCGAAGCCGAGATTCTTCACGCTTTCGAGAAGGTCGCCAAGCAGCGGCCCCGTCGCTGTGTGCTTTCTACAGCGTTCGACAAAATCGAACACATCTGAATCAATCATGCCGGAGTTCCACATCCAGGCCACTCAAAATAAGTATAACCTCAATTAGGAGTTTCGAATATCCCGTTTATCATGTTTCCTCAAAGTGAGCGTCCGCTTTGACACAGCGACCAGTCACGTTCGTTTTCATTGAAACGCTTGCTTCTGGAGGTGGCTAGGAGCTGCCCGGAGGACTGGCCTATCAATTGCGGTGAACTCAAAGGGACACCGCAACATCTGAACCACGTCAATAGTAGTGGTGCGCTACCGGAAAGCCGGTTCGCCATACGCCAGGCGCGGCAATCGGCCATAGAAAATACTTGGCTCAATCTGATACCGCATAACATGGGTCGTGAACTGGTGAGAAACCCTAGTCTTCCCTGAAAGCCCGTTCGATCTGATCAGGCAGGGGTTTCACCAAATAGGAAGCAGCGTGCGGCTACCAGTCGAAAAGAACGCTTCAACAGGCATGCCGGAGGCTAGAGTAAGCCCTCTCAGTTTTTTCAACTCCGTGCCTGGCAGGCTAACGCGAGCCGTGTAGAAGCGCGCGCCGCCTCGCTCGTCGCGCTGAGATCGGCGGAGATTTCGTTGACGAAGCCGTTCAGTTCCGGCGTCACGCGCTGGTGTAACGCCGGGAGCTTCAGTGCCACGTGCTGAACGAGCGAGAGCTGATCGATATCCTGCGGCGCTATGCGGGTTTCGACGGTCAGATCGTCGGCCGCCGGCGCCCCCAGGATGATCACCTCACCCGGCGAAATGACGCCGCCGATCGTACGGACGGCAAGCTGGTGGACGACACAGGTCTGCGGGCTGCGTATGAGCATGCCTGCGCTATGTACCCGTCGACGGCCCTCCATCATTCAAACGCGAAACCTCTCTCCTCGAAAACTCGCGTGCCGTTTCATCGAAATGACCGTCAGCAATCGCATCGGGGTCTAGATGGCCGTGTCCCACAGCTGCCTGAAGATCGTGCATCAAGGTAAGCTTCTCCACCGCCCAACCGAGGCTGGGAAAGAGCTGCCCGCGCTTGAATTTCTTGCCGAGCTTGCGCCAGGTCGAATATACCTCCTTGAGGAGCCAGCGCTTAGAATGACGCGAGTAGAAATCGACCCGATCGAAGATTGACCACTCAGCGAACCGCAATCTTGGTGGCAAAGCCCGGTTCATGAGCTTTGCAAACTCGATGGCCGCACCCGGTGCATTGCGCGGGTCGTCGTCTGTTGACGGAGGCATGAACCGCTCATCCAGAGCCGCCTGAAGGATGAAGGCATGCCGATGGTCAATCGTGTCCTGCGTCTGCTTGGCGCTTTCCTCGTCGAACGGCCCGATGATGCGTGCGCCGCTCTCGTCGTCGAGGATGATGTCGTCGGGGTGCGGTACTATAATAGGTTCGCTCTCACCTTTTGCCTTTGCTTCGGCAATTAGCTCACGGGCAACCCGTTTGTAGGTCCGCCAATAATCGCGAGGTTCCCTGATCTCTCGAGCGTTGACTTCGTCGGCCGTTCGCAACCAATCCCCCATCAGGCCTTGGGAGCGAGCATTGCCATTTAGGGCGTTGGCATACACCGAGTGTACAAGCGCCGTGCGCGCGGGAACCTGCGTGACCTTGCCACCCTCGCGCATAGCAACCTTTTTGTCGGCTCCTTTGAGCACAGCTTCAAGCATGGGTTGCTCAGCAAGCGACAGATTGGGCGAGGCCTTACGCGGTCGGCCCCTTGGGTTTGGCGAGGGGGCGCCTTTCTTGAAACGCGTGTGTTCTGGCGGACTGCCGTAGCCAGCACCGAAGATGATGCGTTGCGTAATCTCGTTCTGAACATCCTGGTTGGGCTCGGCCGATTTTGCCTTCTTTGAGGCGCCCCTTCCCTTCTCAGCGAACATTGGAACGCCTCCTTTTCGAGACTTGGCCATTGGCGCTGATAGGAGGCACTCCGCGCTGGCTCGCAGCGGTGTCGAAGTCGGCGCCGTTATCGCCCGTCAGCGCTCGTTTGCCCGTGTAGTTTTGCCAGCGTGCAATGATGGTGTCGCAATAGGCTGGATCGTATTCGATCAGTCTTGCCTGCCGTCCGCAGCTCTCCGCGGCGATGAGCGTACTGCCGGAGCCGCCGAATAGATCGAGCACGATCTCGTTGCGCCGCGAGCAGTCCTTGATCGCATCGGCGACCAGCGCGAACGGTTTTACCGTCGGATGCATGGCGAGCTCATCCATGCGGTTGGCGCCGAGGCTGCTGATGCCGGCATAGTCCCAGACGTTGGTCCGATATCGACCCGTGTCGCCAAGGCCAAAACTGTTGGTGTGGGGAGCGATGCCTATCTTGAAGACGAACACCAGCTCATGCTTCGAACGATAGAAGCTGCCCATGCCGCCATTCGACTTATTCCAAACGCAGAGGTTCTTGAGTTCGGTGAATGCCGCCTGCCCTGCATCGAGAAGCTCGCGCATATGGCGCCAATCCATGCAGACAAACGCGATGGCGCCGTCCTTGGAAACGCGAGAGGCATTGGATAGCGTCACCGTCAGAAACTCTGTGAATTCGGCATTGCTCATCTCGCCAGAAGCGAACGCAAACTCGCGGTGTCGGACAGAGCCTAGACCGCCAACATTACCGTCGATGGCAACATTATATGGCGGGTCCGTGAAGATTAGATCGGCCGTCTCGCCGCTCATCAGGCGAGCGACATTGTCGCTCGATCGGGCATCACCGCAATGCAACCGATGACGGCCAAGCAACCAGACATCGCCCTGCCTCGAAACCGGCGCGCTAGGAAGTTCCGGGATCAGATCCGCGACATCATTCGCGGCCGCCGAAGCGTTTCTTGCATGGTCAAGTGTCAGATCGATTTCAGCGAGCGAGAACCCGGTCAACTTGACATCGAAATCAATGTCGATCAGCGCCTGCAGCTCAATCGCCAGGAACTCCGTGTCCCAGCCCGCGTTCAGCGCAAGCTTGTTGTCGGCAACAATATAGGCGCGACGCTCCTCAGCACTGAGATGCGAAAGCCGCAGCGTTGGTACGGCGACAATTCCAAGCTCCTTCGCGGCCATGACCCGCCCGTGGCCTGCGATGATCTCACCGGCGTCACTCACCAGAATCGGATTGGTGAAGCCGAAGCGCGAGATGCTTTCGGCAATTTGTCGGATCTGCTTTTTTGAATGAGTTCGAGCGTTACCGGTATAGGGCCGAAGGGCCGCTACGGGCTGCATTTCGATCGATGGAGAATTCATCTCTAAATATCCGCTTGGCTGATTGCATAGTAGATGCGGAAATGGAGACGAGGGGCAGCGGCAAAAATCAAGGCTTACTGATCAAAATAGCGCCAAAAGGATGATTTTTACTGTATTGCCCGTTTAATACCGATTTAAGAACACCTTGTCGCCACATTTAATGAGTGCAATTGTTGCACTCATTTCAAATCCGCGGTGCAATCCGAATCACTCGTCGATTGCCGAGCGCCAGCCAGAGCAGAAAAAGACGCTCTTCTAGAACTAACCGCAGACATCGTCGCCGCATACGTTCAAAACAATGCAACCCCAGTTGCGGGACTGCCTGACCTCATCTCCAGCGTAAATTCTGCCCTTTCCGCGCTGATCACGCCCATTGCCGCCCCGAAACCTGTACAAACACCAGCGGTAAATCCCAAGAAGTCTGTGTTTCCCGACTACATCATCAGCCTTGAAGACGGTCGCAAATACAAATCGCTGAAGCGTCACTTGGGCGCAACCTACGGTCTCACGCCAGATGCCTATCGAGCAAAATGGGGCCTGGCAAAAGACTACCCCATGGTAGCGCCGAGTTATTCTGCAACGCGATCCGCAATGGCGAAGACGATTGGCCTCGGCCGCAAGGCCGCTGCCGCGCCAGCGAAGCAGGCCCCTGCAAAGCGTAGGCCCAAAGCCAAATAGCGATTGGAGGCCGCAAGGCTCTGCATCCAGAGCAGCAATTTCCTACAGTTGCATCGTCCGGGAAACGGTTCAAAGCGGTGAAGGCATACAAGCCGGCTGGTGCGGTTAACCACCCACGGATGAGTGGATTCCCGACCAAATGGTCAATATTGTCCTTCGGGACGATGCTACCGCGAGACCCCAAATGGGCTGAAAGCATATGCGCTTCGCCCACTTCTCTTGCAGCTATGAAAATTCAGCGCACGACTCGATTTGCCTCAATTGTCACTGCCACGTCGTTCTGGTGATAGAAGTTCTGTAGCGCAGTAAGGGCTGTCAGGAACTCACGCACATCCGCTTCAATCTCTGCGAAATCAGACGTTGGATCGATATGTGCCACTGCTATTTCAACGCCCGCATACCCCTTCGCTCTCGTAGTGCGCCAGTCTCGGTCGATAAGTGCATGCAGCGCGCGCTCCATGCCGATCGAATCGCGCGTCTCGATGCGCATTTCCGCAGTTCCCATCTTAGCCTTGAAGAGGAGCTTGTCCCCTCGTCCCGGCAACGCATAGGGAAGATGGATAATCGAGTCATCATGACCAGCTTTTTCTATCCAAGCCATGCGAAGTTCAGGGAATTCTGCGGACGCGATTTCGTAGACGCTGTGATGGAAAGCCGTCATGCGCATGTCGCGCTTCTTTGAATATCCGGCGCGAGCGTCCGCGATTGCTTCCCGCAAGACATGAATCTTGAATGCATGCCGCGTTCCATCGTGACTCTCGAGCCAGGCGACGATCCATTCGTATGGCAAATATCCGTCGAGAAAATTCGTCTCTTCCGGCAGCAGCGCGTCTACGTATCGTTGCGGTGCGGCAAGAACGACAAGGAACTTGTCCCATAGCCCCTTGGCAACGCCTTCATCGCCTCGCATTCGGTATCGTTCAAACTGCCGCGCCATCCGAAGCGCCCGGATCTTGTTCTCGATCAGGAGGCCGCAGCGGCTCCCTCCATTTTCAAGCACGAGCTCGACGTCGGTTTCCCCTAGCGAACTTTCGTGGACACTTCGCCTCACTGATTTAATCGAGAACGGCTGGTTAATTCCGAGATAGCCAGCAATCGCCGCAATGAATTGCGGTTCAGTGCCCGCCAGTTCGCAAAGGATGAAGTCAGTCATGACCTCTTCGACTCGGTTCAGCGTGCGGCTTTCTGCATAGATGGTGGAGACGTGTTCCATGAGTTGCCCTCCCCCTTTGATCAACGCCACCAGACGGGACGTGATTTATCGAAAATGGAGACGATTAGACAAAATCGTTTGACAGCATAGCTACGTCAATCTATGTGATCTGACGTAAACTGACGAAAGGAAATGTAAATGGCAGAAGCGAGCATAATCATACCTGTCAGCGCCTACAAGGCGTTTGACCCCTCCGTGCAAAGCGCGATCATGACATACATTATCGGCCAGTTCGGGGGCCCACTGCCCGTATCGGGGAGCGGGGCGGTCTTGGAAAGCAGTGACGAAAAGGGGCTGGCGCGGCTCGACGTGCCGGAAGCCAAGCTGTTTCTCAACAATTGTAGTGAAAAGTCCACTTCAATCCTCCAAGAGATCGTCAACCGTAATGGCGATTTCATGGCTTCCGAAATTGCAAACCTGGTGGGAACGTCTATTGGCGAGCTTCGCGGCGCGTGGTCCGGCCTGACCAAACGCGTTCGCACGATATCCAAAAATCCCGAAGCCAAGCTTCTCAACTGGTTCAAGCACGGTGACAGCGATTGGCGCGGCATCATGGCCGCACAAACGGTGGCATCCATGCGCGTGGCGTTGAACGAGCGAGGCTAATCGTCTTTTTCAATTGGTAGAGGATTGAAATCATGGCCAACGAAACAAAATACCGCCGCTTCGTTATCAAGAGCATGAGGGTTTCTGGCGAGTGGAATGCCCGAGCTTTCCGAGCCGAGACTACTGTTGGGGGAAAGCGATCAGGAGCAACAGAACAAGCTGCTATCCTTGCAGTCAAAGAAGAGCTGGACCTGCTGCAGAGCGAGCAGCGCACTCTAAGGATTGGCGGCTATCCTACGGTCAATGAGGTCCGCGCCGCATTTGACGCGATCTCAATAACTAGCGAACAGCAGGCGATGTTAAATGCGCATTGCCAGGCGGTCGACCACATCATGACCGCAACGGAACTTGCCCATGCAGGCGGCTATGACAGTTACGTTTCTGCCAACAGTCAGTACGGCGGATTGGGGCGCAAACTCGCCGAAGAGCTGGAATGGGTGCCGCCCATGAACAAGAAGGGTGTCCCGACCTGGACTTTTGCGCTGGCCACGCGGGCTGACGAAAATGGCTCCCCCTCTCCAGACAGGATGGACGACGAGCATTGGCGATGGAAGCTGCGCCAAGAAGTCGTCGAAGCTTGCGACGCTGACCCCATCCATTGATCCAGGCGTGTCCGGCGTAAGAAGCGGCAATGGCCAGATGAGGCAAGGGCGGCACCTGCAAATCGAAGGTCAAGACCGCCCAACGATTTTCCGTCAGGACTGCATCCGTGACAAGCGGCGCGCTTTGGTCAGCCAAGCAAGCGCTTTACAAGGCCAACTACTCGACTTCTTTCAGATGTAGCCCAACCCTGCGGATGTCTCGTTTCGATTGCGAATTTTCCTTGGGGGCCAGCCAGAAAACGGGTCACGCCGTCGTCGAAGTCCAGCGCTCTGTATTCGTAGCCAAGGCCCGCAAGCAGTGTTCCTGTGTCATCCTCGCAGTATCTTGATGTTGCGAAAAGAATGACGCGGGGAGCCAGAAACTCAACCTCTTCCTGAAGAGCCATCATGTGGGGGGATGAGATGCCTGCCCACCGTTGCGTTGACGGCGGTCTGCTCCCTCCAATCTCATCCATTTTGCAAATGTTTGTCCACGCAATTTGGCGTCGAGTTGGGTCGATCAATTCGAGCATCTGCCAGAAGGCAGATTTATTTATCCGCTCAACCATCCACTTGGTGGACGCCAGAACGCTTGAAGCCTGATCGTGATTGGAGCCGACTAGGCCGCTAAGTGGTCCTGCACTTTTGCCGATATAGAGCAAAGCCGACCTGCCATCAGGATCGTATTCCGGACCGATGCCGGGCGCGAAAACTCCAGACGAAGCCCATCCCGCATCAACCGAGAGGCGATTGCAGTCGGTGAGTTTCTTCCAAGTTCTTTCAGTTATCGGAAGCGTGCGCCCCATGACTCCTCCTAAAGACTTGAGCCACCACAAGTTGGTCCAGATATCGAGATGGCGCCGCCTGACAAGAAGGCCGAAAGCAATCCACAAACGGCCCGACCACTACTTCGGCTCTCCCTCAATGCTCCCCTGAGCCTTGCCGCCAGCGGTCGAGCAGTGTCTGGGTGTGAGTTTCGCGAGCTCCGATCCAAACACGCTCGACCGCCTCGATCTCGCTGCGCAGACAATCGATCTTCGTTTGCAAGGCTTCTTCCAGAAACCCGTTATGTAGACATTGCTCGATCGCCGTAGCGGGGAGGCCCGTGGGGAAATTAAGTTCTCTGCGATTTGGCAGATCCTTTGGGTAAAGATCGCCAATCCGACCGAACATGTGTTCGACCCCGACAAGGGGGGCGTCGGTGGGGCAAGTTTCAAGCTCGTAGCTGCCCCAGATCTCCTCCGCCCGCTCTCCGCCGAGGCTTCTTTGCTCTGTCCCCAGCCAGTATCTGAGATATTCGGGCTTGGCAGCGGTGTAGGACAAATACCAAGCCTCAGAAATCCGATCCGACCGAAGAGGATCAGGATCGAAGGCATCCACAACACCTGGGATACGGGTGTGCAACTCGTATGGACCTTCTGCCAGGGCAATCCGGCATTTCCGGCCATCAATCACGATGGAAGGCCATATCTCTGCCCCGCGGTCGGACAACGGGTAGAAAAGTGGGCGTTTCAGGTCCGGCTCGAAACCGGCATGGATGTAATAGCTTCCGCCAATAGGGGACTCGTCA
This sequence comes from Mesorhizobium sp. CO1-1-11, assembly GCF_020164995.1. Taxonomy (NCBI): domain Bacteria; kingdom Pseudomonadati; phylum Pseudomonadota; class Alphaproteobacteria; order Hyphomicrobiales; family Phyllobacteriaceae; genus Mesorhizobium; species Mesorhizobium sp. CO1-1-11. The sequence goes on along the minus strand of NZ_JAIUHE010000024.1, from coordinate 79,508 downwards.
GGAAATGTGACGCGCGCCACTGGCCTCGATTCCAATACGGCACCCATCTCTCGCGGAGATATCGAAGCAATGGCAAGCCTGATCTCTCGATAGTAGGTGAGCCGGCCAACATGCCGCTCACTCGTTTCGGCGTGATCGCCATCAACCCCCGGCTCGCCAAAGCATACTTCTTCCCTGACCATCAATTCGGATTCATCAATGTCGATCTTTCCCGATCCAATTTGCCCTTCCGGAACGATTGTAAAGGGGTGGGTCACGACGAGGTAGGGCACGCGCAGGAGAGGAATGGACGGAAACGGAAACATTTCCTCGAAGTGGAGAAGGTCTTCAAATACTGGGAAAACGGGGCTCGCGATACGCTGCATGCAGACCGTGTTGGTCGACACAAGTCGTTCGTCGAACATTTCCCATCGGCAATTCACGGATCGGATCCTGCGGAACAGTCCCTCGAGTTTATTCCTTCGCGCCAGATGGCGGCACATCACGTTCAGGAGGAGCGACAGGTTCTCCGCAGGTATATCCGTTTCCTCTTGATCCTCCGTCGCGCGTGCAGGACGCGCATGCCAGATGCTCAGACCGTTCAACAGTTCGATCTGCTTTGCTTCGGGATCATTCTGTTCGAGTTCCGCCAGAACCGCGACGGCTGCCAGATAGGGTTCCAGAGATTTCTGAGGTTCGTGTTTTCCTTTGTACTGCTTTTCGACATCCGGGGTGATTTCGGTAACGCTCTTCGGGAGTGTCCAGCGCATGAGGCGGAATTCCTCTCGCTTCCCATGCGGTTTGACCAACCTGTCGAGAACTTGCCCTTCGAAGTCCGACCGGCTCAGGATGACGCCGTTCCTACGACCTTCCTGCCAACTGCGCCCGAGAAAGAGGGCCGCCTTTAGCCGGTCACCATTTCCAAGACGGATCCCTGCCCCCGTGGTCGCCCGACCCAGGATCCCACGCAGTTTTGTGCGGCTTTCCGCCCACAGGACCTTTTGTCGTTCTTCGCGGTCTTGCCTCATAGCATGCCCCTCAGTGACTCTTCCGATAGCGCTTTCCGGATGCCGATACGTTGAGCGGCAGCACCGTGACGATCTGCGTGTTTTCGTCGCTCCAAATCACGGCAAAGCGGCCAAGCCTGTCGTCTATATTCAATCTGCGTGCGCGATTGCGACTTACACGAAGCAAGCGGCAGTTCCCGCCAATCGGCCGGTCGATGTCGGCGTGCTGCAAGATGGCACAAATGAAGTCATGCCGCACACCGCGAGACTGACAACGACGTTCAGCGTGATTCGACAACATCGGTTTTCTGCCTCCCTCTGGTTTCCGGGAACAGATTACGAGGCATCGAGGCACTTCAAAAAGCCGATTTTCAGTTTTTTGGCGATAGTTTTTCGGTTATTTATTCCTCGAAATTTCGGCATCATTATCGGCATACAAACTTTGAAAAAGGCTGACACCTACTGGCGCCCAATCATGCCGCCTGCGAAGGAGTGGGTCTCGCCGTCCCTGTTTGAATATCGACAATCGCCTCCCACACTATGACCATGCATTTCCGGGTAAGAGCATTTCATTCCCGCGCAAGCTCAACACGAAATCGCTAACGCCCATTCGGGTCCCACAGAACGCCAGCGCATTCCCGGATATCGACAATTCGATCCCAGCTAACGGCAATCGCATCCCACATAACGGCAACGGATTTCCCTGTTAATTCACGGGCAACTGCGAGTTTCCGCTGATATCTGGTCGAACTTCCCTGATGGGCTGGGCAGGGAACCGCCCGATAAGTAGCTGAAATCACTGTACGATATAGATCATCCGCCCGCCAAAGCGCGGCATTTCACGCAAATACCCTGTTTTTTTGCCTGCTATCAGGGAATATCAAACGGAGACTGGTTCGCCCGTGACTGTTCGGTTCATCAATCTTTTCAAATACTTATGGGCCGAACGCCGTACTATTTTGAAGATTGGGCAAGTAATTTTAGTACGGCGGATTTCGCTGACATTGTGATTCGGACGCATCTCCGAAAGGAGAAGATGCCCATGCCCTCTATCGCCGTGTCGTCCTCTACATCCCCGCGATCATTGGTTCTGATGCAGGATCGTCTCGCCGGCGACGAAGCCCCATATCATGTTGGGGCTGAGCGTCATGCCGGCTCCCACAGCGCGCGTGCCGAAAGGATTGGCCATGGCGAACCCTGCCGCGTAGAGGCCGAGAGAGGCTTGTCGACAAGCTTTCGGGCTTTGCATTCGAACTTAGATGATATTGGCGGTTTGTTGCCGATAGCGATATGGTGACGAACCTCGTTGTAGTCGGTACGCTTTTGGCGTCGGTCAGCTGACAAAGTGCGCGTTCGGCGAGTATTTACATCCCGTAGATGGGGTATTTGCGGCACAGCTTGCCCACCAAACTGCGGACAATATCTTCCCGCTCTGACGCGACCCGCGCCCCGATAGCCTCGATAACGTCAGCGATCATGGCGCCCACCTCAGCGAAATCTGCCTCATTCAAACCTCGTGTCGTCCCCGCCGGGGTTCCAAGACGTATGCCGGAGGTGACTGCCGGCGGTGCTGGATCGAACGGAATGCCGTTCTTGTTGCACGTCAATCCTGCTCGCCCGAGCGCCTCTTCGGCTTCTTTTCCAGTAATGCCCTTAGCTCGCACATCGACCAGCATCAGGTGGGTGTCGGTGCCACCGGACACGATGTTGAAGCCCCTTTCGACAAGCGTTGAGGCGAGCACCCCGGCGTTGGCCACCACCTGCGTCGCATAGTCCCTGAATTCCGGCTGAAGCGCTTCGCCAAAGGCGACGGCCTTGGCGGCAATGACATGCATGAGCGGACCACCCTGCAGGCCGGGGAAAACAGCGCTATTCAGCTTCTTTGCCAGATCGGCATCGCGCGACAGGATCATGCCGCCTCGCGGACCACGCAATGTCTTGTGCGTGGTGGTGGTGACGATGTCCGCGACCGGCACGGGATTGGGATGAACGCCGCCGGCGACAAGTCCAGCAAAATGGGCCATGTCCACCATCATCAGCGCTCCCACCGCATCGGCAATCTTGCGGATACGTTCGAAATCAATGATGCGCGAATAGGCGGAGCCGCCGGCGATGATAAGCTTCGGCCGGTGTTCGTGCGCCTTTGCCTCCATCTCATCATAGTCGAGCAGGGAGTCCTCCCTTCGGACGCCATAAGGTACCGCATTGAACCATTTGCCCGACATGGTCGGCTTGGCGCCATGCGTAAGGTGCCCACCCGCGGCCAGCGACAAGCCCATGAAGGTGTCGCCTGGCTGTAGCAGGGCAAACATCACCGCGCCGTTGGCCTGAGCTCCGGAATGCGGCTGCACATTGACGTAGGCAGCACCAAATAGCTGTTTTGCCCGATCAATCGCCGCAGCCTCCGCCAAATCGACATACTGGCAGCCGCCATAGTAACGATGGCCCGGATAGCCTTCCGCGTACTTGTTGGTCATTACCGATCCTTGCGCCTCAAGCACGGCCGGCGAGACAATATTCTCCGACGCTATCAGCTCGATTTCGAATTGCTGTCGATGCAACTCGCGTTCGATGGCTTCGGAGATGACGGGATCGCCGTTGAGACTCTTTTGAAAGAACCCGGACATGTTGTTACACTTTCGCTGACTAGATCGATAAGGGAGCGGGCATGAGGTTGCGCGTCATGCGACGCGATCGGGCGGCTGCCGGCCTTCGAAGAACGTGGTGATGTTTTCGATCACCTTCATGCCCATGGCGATGCGGGTTTCGTTGGTGGCGCTGCCCAGGTGCGGCAGGATCACAACGTCGTCGCGCTCGCGCAGGGCCATGGGAACCTGTGGTTCGAATTTGAAGACGTCGAGACCAGCCCCCGCAAGCTGACGGGCATCCAAAGCTTCGATCAGAGCTACTTCATCAACGACGTCGCCACGGGCTGTGTTTATGAGAAAGGCCTCCGGTCTCATCCGGGCAAGGCGCTCGGCGTTGATGAGATGCACGTTCTCGCCACCACCGGGGCAGTGCAATGAAACGAAGTCGGCAACCGCCAACACATCGTCGACGGTGCCGAGCTGTCGGGCACGAAAATCCAGACCCGTCACCGCGAACTGGTCGAAGAAGACGACATCCATGCCGAAGCCAAAATGGCAGCGCCGTGCCACCGCCTGGCCGATACGTCCCATGCCGACGATACCAATGGTCTTGCCGGTGACATGCGTTCCGCAAAGATGCGTCGGGCGCCAGCCGCTCCATTTTCCGGAGCGCAATTCACGCTCGCCTTCGCCGGCCCTGCGCGCGCACATCAACAGCAGCGTGAGTGCGAGATCGGCTGTTGCGTCAGTCAGCACGCCGGGCGTGTTGGTCACCACGATGCCCGCCGCCGCCGCCGCCGCGATGTCGATATGGTTGTATCCCACACCGAAATTGCCGAGAATCCCGGCCTTGATACCGCCTTCGAACAGCCTCGCGCCCAGTCTGTCCGAGACTGTTGGCAGGACCGCGTCGGCGCCGGCGAGCGCGGCGCTCAGTTCGTCCTGCTCGAGTGGAATGTCGTCCCGATTGAATGTCGCATCGAATGCGTCGGCAAGCCGCGCCTCGACCTCAAGCGGCCAACGACGGGTGACGATCACCTTTGGCTTCTTCATCGCCTCGCCCTCATGCCGCGCAGGTGCGAGCCAACTGATCCGGCGCTGCCTCGCGAGACCGGTACCAGTCCTGCGCGGCTGCAACGCCCGAGCCCAACTCGACCCTCGCACCCGCGTCATGCAATGACATCTCCGCCGCCGCCAGCGCGCCAAGACACATGACTTCGTTGAGATCGCCGAGATGGCCGATGCGGAACACCTTGCCGGCCAGCCGGCTAAGGCCAGCGCCAAACGAGGTCCGGTACCTGTTGTAGCCCGTGGCGATCACCTTTCGGGCGTCCACGTCGCTTGGGACCACGATGGCCGAAACGGTGTCGGACCACCACTTTTCTTCCCGCGCGCAAAGGCCCAGCCCCCATGCATGGATGCCGCGTCGAACGCCCTCGGCAAGCTTGCTGTGACGCGCGAACACATTGTCCAAGCCCTCCTCAAACAGCAGATCGAGGGACGCGCGCATTCCAAGGAGCAGCTGGGTCGGAGGCGTGTAGGGAAAATAGCCGGTAACGCTCGCCGCCTTCATATCTTCGAAACTGAAATAACAGCGGGGCATGCGCGAGTTCTTGTGGGCCTCCATCGCCTTTTCGCTTACCGCGAGAATACCCAGGCCCGCCGGCAGCATCAGCCCCTTCTGGGATCCGGTGATGGCGAGGTCGACGCCCCATTCGTCCATGAGGAAATCGATGGAGCCTATCGAACTGACGCCGTCGACGAGCAGGAGAGCATCATGCTTGGCTGCATCGAGAGCGCGTCGCACGCCGGCGATGTCGGACGTTACACCCGTGGCCGTTTCGTTGTGTGTGGCGAACACAGCCTTGATCTTGCGATGGGTATCGCGGCCAAGGTGCTGCTCGTAGATTTCCAGAGGCACGCCCTCGCCCCACTCGACATCGATGCACTCCACCTCGAGCCCGAGCCGCTGCGCCATATCCACCCAGAGATGAGAGAATTGCCCAAACCGCGACATGAGGACCTTGTCGCCGGGGTCCAACGTGTTTGAAATCGCCGCTTCCCAGCTGCCCGTGCCGGAACCGGGAAACATGAGAACGGTCGCCGTATCGGTCTTGAATAGCCTCTTGAGGTCGGCAAACAGCGGCAGCGTCAGCGTCGGGAAATCCGGCGCCCGCATGTCCTGCATCGGCACGTTCATCGCGCGACGAACTGCGTCGGGAATATTGGTGGGCCCGGGTACGAAGAGATGGGTGGTTCCGTTATTCATGACATTGGTCCTCCATGGCAATTGGTTCTATGCCGGGCAGCCGCTTATCCAGCCGCGCGACCAAGCCGGATGTGGCGGTAGTCGCTCAACCAGGCGAGCGACTTCTCCCAGCCCCCAAACGGAAAGAAATGCGCGAAAAGTTGCGGATGCCCGGCCGGATAACGGGTTTCGATGGCTTCGATCAGGTCGCCAGGGTTCTTGTCGGCGAGAACGTTGAAAAGCCCACCTCCGGAACGACGTAGTGCCGCCAGCGAAGGCCCCACCCCGCACAGCATCGCGAATTTGAGCAGCTTAGTCAGCGACGTCACGCCCGCCAGGCCAAGATGGATCGGCAGGCTAGGATGCGCGCGCTGCACATCCATGGCCCAATCGGCGATCATCCTGCCGTCGAAGGCGAACTGAGAGACAAGACGTGGCGCCAGTTCTCGCTCAAGGCAGATAGCTACCTTGCGCTGCAGTGCATCGGCTAGCGCATCCTGCGCAATCGCTGGATGACCTTCGGGATAGCCGCCGATAAAGGCCGTTCCGATGGTACTGGCCGCAAGCACGGGGTGGATGAGCAGATCGGCCGCCTCCAAAAATGGGCCGGTGGAGAACAAAGGATTGCCACCGACAAACAGCGCGTCGGAAACGCCGTTGCGACTGTGCGCCTCAACGAGATCAGCAAAATCCCGTGCCGTTTCGAAGTGTCTGGCGCCAAGATGCGGCACCGGAATGAAGCCGGCTGCCTTCAGTCGCCGCGCTGCCTCGACCTGAACAGCAACGGGCTTGCCAGCAAGGTGAGTCAGGAAAACTCGTGATCCGGGCGGAAAAACATCTGGCAATGGATTGAACCCCGCTGCTTGGGCGGGAGCGAGTTCGATGGAGACGCCTCGGTCGATAAGGCCCAATTCGGGGGCTCGACTGGGCGCAAGATTGTGCTTCAGTTCGGGCATGGCTTGCTCCAGGCAACAGAGGGCCGTACGCTGGCTGCAATCGGGCGACCGGCGTCTTGATTTCGCGGTGATGATCGTTCGGTCGGTGCGAAGTACCCGACCCAGCATGCCTGGGGCGGGGGTTATTGATCCCCCACCTGAGGCGATGCGGAACGATCCCGGACGAGCCGTGATGAGTGGCAATGACGCTCGAACCCGGACGATGTCTGCTCGTCAGGCGTCAGCCTTTGGAACGCCTGATCTCGACGAAAGGAAGCGATACGACGGTAGCGCCAACCAGACCAAGGCTGGCTCCTTCATCGTCCTTCAGTTCCACCTCGATTGTGGAACCTGGCGATGAAAGCTCCTCGGGAAGGAAACCGAAGCTGATCGCCTGCCGCAGCGTCGGACTGTAGGCAAGGCTTGAAGCACGGCCAACCGGTTGCCCTTCCTTGAAGGCTCGCATCGACCCCCAGAACACCCGGGACAGCGCCGTCCCGTAGGCACTCTTTTCAGCCGCCGCGCTGACGATTTCCATTGCGTCATAGCGAAGGCCAACGAAGCGCCGTTTCGGCTCGGCCGAAGCTTCGGCCGCCTTGAGAGCATCCCGCCCGACAAAGTCGTGGTCGAGATCGACCAATCGTCCAAGGCCAGCTTCAAAGGGCGTTATTTGCAGATCGTCAACGACCTCGACGCGAGCCGTACGAGGGTCGGGGCCAGCTCCATTGTAATCCGCTGACACCAGGATAAGACCCGCTTCGATGCGCGCCACGTCGATGGCGTACTCTCCCACACAGGTCACCCCAAACACCTGCCCGGCTGACTGAAGATGTCGCCAGACGGCGGCACCGCCCTTTCTCGGCACCCACAGCTCGAAGCCGCGTTCCCCGGTGAAGCCTTGTCGCGCCACGAAGAGATCGACGCCCGCGATGGTGGCGCGGCCAATCTGGGAAAACTTCAGGCCTGACCAATCGTGTCCGGTCGCGGCCTGCATGAGGTCGAATGACCTCGGACCTTGCAACGACAGAATTCCGTAATCGTCGGATGCGTTGCGGATTTCGACATCAAGGCCGACAGCCTGGCTGGCAAACCACGCATGGCTCGTCTCGCCCGAAACGACGAACCTGCCCTGCGTCAGCCTGAAGACCAGCCCGTCACCGACGATGAAGCCGTCTTCGTTGCACCATGGCGTATACATTACATGGTCGACCTCAAGCCGGCGCATGTCGCGGGTCATTAGCCGATCGATCAACTGGTGGGCGTCGGTGCCGCGAATTTCCATCTTCGGCAGCGGCGACATGTCGATCATGGCAACCGCATTGCGGATCGCAGCGAGCTCTCGCGGCATGCTCGTATAGACGTCCGGGACAATATATTTATCCCATGTGTACCACCACGTGGTCCGAACCTCGCCGCTGGTCGCCTCATGAAATGGCGTCCCCTCGCACGCGGGCATGGTTTCGGCGGGGCCTCCGGTCGCCAGGCTGATGTTGTCCAGCATCGTCACAATCCTCGTTCAGTTGAGTTCGCCCACTCTCCTGCGTCCAGCATGCGAGTAGAATGCCGCTCCGGCTCCAATCCATATCCAAAATGAAGATCGGGGTGGACTTTATCCAATGCGATGTGCAACCATGTTTGTTCAATTAGAGATATCGCATATAAATTGACGTGCGCGCCACAATCCGGTTTTCCGGATTGGCGCATCGCGCCCGCCAAAAAATCGCGGCCGATTTTCAAGCCGACCCGGTTCGACCAAAGGATGTCATGGAAACCATAGTAGACGCGGATCACGGCTTCGCATTCGGCGAGATCGTCTATTCCCGGGGAGGCATCTATGGTCCTTTGACCAACAGATATGTCAGCCTGATCTTCGTCTACGAAGGACTGGTCAAGGTCACCTGCGACAACGAAACCGCCAGCCTGGCTGGCGGGCAAGCGGCCTTTTTCAAGAACGACAATCTGTTCCTGATAGAGATGGAGCGGGATATCCGACACCGTGTCGGATGGTGCGAGGGAGTTCCCGGCAGATTTTGGGAATCCGGGGCTTCGCCACTTGATGGCGCGAGCCCTGTGATCACCTTTTCTGAACGGCTGAACGCGCTTCAGCGCATTGGCGTCGACCTGGGTTTCTCATCGACCACCGGATTGAACCAGGTGCGGAACGCGGTTGGGCACGCCCTATACACGGCGTTCGTCCACGAAGCGCGGATCAATGAACGGGATCGGTTTGTTCCCAAGCCTGTCCAGCGTGCGAAGAAGCACATCGATGAGAATATCGAGAGAGAGATAACCATCGGCCAGCTGGCTTCGATCGCCAACCTGACACCACAGCATTTGATATCTTCCTTCAGCAAGCACCTGGGCCTCACACCCATGCGGTATCTCTGGCGAATCCGGGCCAATCGTGGTCGGGCGCTGCTGTTGCAGAGCGGGCTTTCGGTGTCTGAAATCGCCTATCAATGCGGATACAAGAACCCGTTCCATTTCTCGCGGCATATCCGGCAGAACTTCGGCATGACCCCCACCGAGGTTCGCGCGAACAAGGGCTACCGTCCGCCCAGCGACGTGTTGGAGGATCCAAGCGACTCGGCATTCTGAGATTGCGCTCTACCCCCTCTTGTAGGGTATGCCGAGCCGCGCCGGCTGGCCGCTGCGGAAGCGGACGCCCATGAGAAGCACGATGGAGGCCAGGTAAGGCAGCGCCAGGAGCAGCTGGTGCGGCACCTGCGCGCCCACCACCTGCAGATGGGTGGCAAGCGACTCAAGGAAGGCGAAGGCCGTGACGGCGATCAGCACGCCCTTGGGTTTCCAGTTGCCGGCAATCAGGGCCACGACCACGATCCAGCCGCGTCCCGCGGTGAAGTCGGCGAGGAAGCGGTCGGAGAAGCCGAGCATGAGAAAGCCGCCACCGAGCCCGGTCAGGGCACTGCCCAGCATCACGGCGGCGAATTGGCGGGCCGTCACGCTCAGCCCCTTGACGTCCAGAGCCTTGGGGTTCTCGCCAAGGCAGCGCAGTTCGAGACCGTAGCGGGTGCGGTAGAGCAGGAACCAAACCACCGCCACGAACAGCAGCGCGACATAGGTCAGCACGCGTTGCGAGAACAACACCGGCCCGATGACCGGAATGTCGGAGAGCAGCGGAATGGCGACATCCTGGAAACCGGAGAAAGTCGGCTGGGCCTGGCCCTGGATATAGCTTTGGAACCAGTAGAGCGTGAGCCCGCCCGCAAGCAGGTTGAGCCCGAGGCCGGCGATGAAATGGTCAACGCGCAAGGTTGCGGTCATGAAGGCGATGATCGCCCCCATCAGAGCGCCGGCGACGATGGCCGCGACAACCGCGAGCCATAGCGAACCGGTCGCCGTCGCGGCGATATAGGCGACAAAAGCACCGGTCAGCATGGTGCCTTCGACACCCATATTCCAGATGCCGGCGCGCTGGGTAATGAGTTCGCCCATCGCCGAAAACAGGAGCGGCGTCATGATGCGGATGGTTGAGGCAAGGATGCTGACGATGATCGCTTCCTGGAACAGCTGGTTCATTGGACCGCAACCTTCACAACGACACGGTAACGCGCCAGCACACCGGCACAGAGGAAGAAGAACAGGGTGATGCCCTGGATGGCGGGGACGAGCGCCGCGGGCACGTCGCCAAGCACGCGCATATAGACGGCGCCACTGGCGAGCCCTCCGAAGAACAGCCCCGCCATGACGGTGCCGAGCGGTCGCAAGCCGCCGATCATGCCGACGATGATGCCGGCATAACCAAGGCCGACAAGATTGTCGGCGCGCAGCCTGTGCGCCACACCGAATAGCTCGACGGCACCCGCAAGCGCGGCGAGCGCCCCGCTTGCCATCAGGATGATGGTGACCGTGCGGCCGATGTTGACGCCCTTGTGGCGCAGCGCCTCTGGATTGTAGCCAAGACCGCGGATCTCGTAGCCAAGCGGCGTCCGTGACAGCACCATCGAACAAATGGCCGCAGCGAGGAATGGCAACAGCACGCCGGCATGCAACCTACTGCTGCCGAACAATGCGGGCAGGAAGGCTTCGCTAGGCAAGGTAGGCGACTGTTGGTAGGAAATCGTGCCGCCGCTTTCACCCCAAGGGCCGCCCTGCAACATCCAGGACAGCAGGTAGACGATGAGATAATTGAGCATCACCGTCGAGATGATCTCGTTGACGCCGAAACGGTTCTTGAGCACCGCGGCGAGCCAGCCAAGCGCCACGCCGGCGACCATGCCGAAAACCAGAACGCCCGGAAAAAATACCACGGCTGGCAAGCCGGCGAGCACCTGCGCGCCGAAATAGCCGCCCATGGCGCCGGCAAACACCTGGCCTTCCTGACCGATGCTCCAAAGCTGGGCGCGGAACGCAATGACCGTGGCAAGCCCGGTGAGGATAATCGGTGTCGCTTTGACCAGCGTTGTCGCGATCGCCTTGGGCGAGCCGACGGCGCCTTGCACGAGAGCTGAAAAAACCTGGCCGACATTGGCGCCGGTCGAGGCGAGCAGCAGCGCGGACACGGCAAGACCGGCGGCAATGGCCATGGCGAAGGACGCGGCCGTCCACAGGCCGTCGCGCTCGGTTCTCGGTTCGAAGCGGATCATTGGATTGCCCCTTCCCTGCGTCCGGTCATCATGGCACCGACTTCCGAGACCGTTGTTTTCCTGGGGTCGACGATGCCCATGATCTCGCCCTTGAACATCACCGCTATGCGGTCGGCGAGGCCGAACAGATCGCTCAACTCCTCCGAGGCGAGGACGATGGCAAAACCTTCGGCGCGCTTCCTGAGCAGCTGCGACTGGACATATTCGATGACGCCGACGTCGAGACCACGCGTCGGCTGGTTGGCCAGCATCAGGCCGGAAGCATGCAGGAATTCGCGGGCGATGATGATCTTCTGCGCATTCCCGCCCGACAGCTTTCCGGCGGCGACCTTTTCGTCGCGGGTCGCGATCTGGTATTCGGCGATCATTTGCCGCGACAGTTCGGTGATGGCCTTGCCATTGATCAGTGGGCCGCTGCGATACTTCGGGCTGCGCTGCCAGCCGAGCACCAGGTTTTCGGCGACGCTGAACTCAGGCACTAGGCCCTCGCGGAAGCGATCATCCGGAATGTGGCCGACGCCGCGATCCATAAGGCAACGCGGCGTCAGCCCGGCGACATCCTCGCCTTTGAGTCGGATCGTGCCGGCCGCGGGCTTGCGTACCCCGCACAGCACCTCGAACAACTCCTTCTGGCCATTGCCGGCGACACCGGCGATGCCGAGGATTTCGTAAGCCGCGACCGAGAAGGAAACATCCTTGAGCACCGCGTCGCCCCAGTGGCCAAGCGCGTTTAGCTTTTCGACGGAAACCACCGTCTCGCCTGGCTTCAGCTCCGGCTTGGTGATTGTGAACGACAGGTCGCGGCCAACCATCAGCCGGGCGAGTTCGTCCGGAGACGTGTCGGCGGTATCGAGCGTTGCCACGACCTTTCCCTTGCGCAGCACCGTGACACGGTTCGACTGCATCACCTCGACCAGCTTGTGGGTGATGAGGATGATAGACAGGCCGCGAGCGCACATCTTTCCCATGATCTCAAAGAGAATGCGCGACTCGCCCGGTGTCAGCACCGCCGTGGGTTCGTCGAGGATGAGTATCTGGGCGTCGAGATAAAGCGCCTTCAATATCTCTACCCATTGCTGGCGGCCCACCGGCAATTCCCAGACATAGGCATCGAGATCCATTTCAATGCCGTACCCATCGCAGATGCCCTTGAGCTTCTGCCTGGCCTCGGCCGCATTGAGCCGCCAGCCCGAGCGCTGCGTACCGACGATGATGTTCTCCAGCACGGTGAACTCAGGCACTACCACGAAATGCTGGTGGACCATGCCGATGCCAAGGCGGATCGCGTCGATCGGCGAGCCGATATGAACCTGTTCATCGCGGACGAATATCTGCCCCTCGTCAGGGCGGTACAAACCGAAGATGCACGACGAAAGCGTCGATTTCCCGGCTCCATTTTCGCCAAACAGGCAATGGATCTCACCGGGGCGGAGGTCAAAGTCGACATCGTCGTTGGCGGGAACGCCGGCGAAACGCTTGGTCAGGCCTTCGACACGCAGGGCAGTGGACATGGCAGGCACCGGAAAGCTGGAGACATAAGCAGCGGCCGCGACGACCTCAGCGGCACGTCGCGGCCGGCGATCCATGGGGATCAGTGTGCCTTTGGATCCGACACGTCGAGCGGTACTTCGAAGGTCCCAGCCATGATCTTGGCCTTCAGTTCTTCAACCTCGGCGCGGACGTTCTCCGGCAGCTTCGCCTCGAGTTCGTGATAGGGCGCCGTGGTCGAGCCGCCCTCCTTCATCGAGAACCAATGCTTCTCGGTATTGCCGGCGTAAGGCTTTCCGTCGGCCATGTGAGCCCACCACGCATCGATGATCAGGTTGATGTCTGGATCCCATAGCGAGACGGTGCTGGAAAGGACCGTCGATGGCGAGAACGAATGCTGGTCCTGGAAATTGCCAAAGCACAGGATCTTGGTTTCTTCACAAGGCTTGAAGGTGCCGGTCAGCTGAAAGATCAGATCGGCGCCGGTGGCGATCTGGGCCGATGTAAATTCCGAAGACTTGGCCGGATCGTACCAGGATTCGATGAAGGCGACGGTTTTCTCGATCTTCGGGTTTGCCGCCTTGGCGCCGGTGAAAAAGGCGTTGATTTCGTCATTCACATCGTCGGCCACAAAGGTGCCTACGGAGCCGAGCTTATTGGACTTGGTCATCTTGCCGGCGATGAAACCGAGAAGATAGGCAGGCTCGTGCACGCGTTTGTAGATCCAGTACTGGTTACCGCCGAGGCCCTCATTGCCTGAGCCGACGACGACAAACAGGATGTTGGGGAACTCGTCCTTGAGCTTCTTCACCTGGTCTGAATAAGAGCTGTTGGCCCAGATGATGTCATACTGGCCACTTTCGGCGAACAGCCGCATCGCATCGCCGGCGTCGTCGCCCCACAGCGGGTCGGTGTATTTCCAGGTGATGTCGAGGCCGTGCGGCTTCTTTGCCTTCACCCGTCCCAAGGCCTCGATCAGCGTGCCGTCCCAGCCGCTTTCAATTCCGGCGGACAGGATGACGGCAATACGAAGCTTGTCCGGCTCGGTTGCCTGCAATTTCGCGGGATTCATGGCGGCGAGTGCAATGACGAGCGCTATCAGCGTCGCCAGTCTTCGGATGAAGGTCGTAAACATACGATTCTGCCTTTCCCTCTGGGGTTATTTGGGTTGCATCCCGTTCTTGTTTTGTCTTCCGGCTCCGCCTCTCCCGGGGCGGTAGTGTCTCAGTTGCTGTACGCGGGGTCCTCCGGTGCCGTCAGTAGGCCGTCGATTTCCGCCGACCACAAGGCACGCCAGTCGCGCTTCGTGCCGTCATCGAGCCATGCCGCGTCGAGAGAATTGAGCGCAAGGTCGGCGAGCGTCCCGCGGTCGAGCGCCATGGTTTCACCAAGCAGCTGATATTCCTTGGCGAGGTCCGTCTGCAGCATCGGCGGATCGTCGGTATCAACCACGAGCTTGAGGCCTGCATCCAGCATCGCCCGGATAGGATGGTCGGCGGCCGTCAGGTCTCGCCAGTGGGTCAGGATCACCGTCGAACTGGGGCAGACGGTAAAGGCAACGTCTTGCGCGATACAGCGCGCGACAAGTTTGGGATCCTCCATGACCCTGTAGCCATGGTCGATACGCTCGACGCCAAGCAGATCGAGCGCGTCGCGCACATTGGCGGCCGGACCACCCTCCCCGGCATGGGCGGTAAGCCGCATGCCTGCCTTCCTGGCCTTGTCGTAAACCGGCTTGAACGGCGCCGGCGGAAACGGCTCCTCGTCATAATCGAGGCCGATTCCGATCACCTTGTCGGACCGGAACGGCAACACGAGGTCAAGGAATTCGAGACTGCGGTCGATGGTGAGTTCGCGGTTGATGGCTGGAATAAGCCGCGACACCAGGCCGAAATCGGTTTCGGCATCGTCCATGGCCTTGAGCAAGCCGCCAAACATCGTCTGGTAGCTGATGCCGGCGTCCTGATGCACTTGCGGGCTGAAGAAGAACTCGACATAGCGGCCGCCGGCGTTGGCGACATGTGCGAGCGCTTCATAGGTGATGAGGTGGAAGTCGTCGGCATCGACAACGGAACGCGCGACGAGATCGTAGATCTGTAGGAAGTCGACTAGATTGTCGTAGCGATAGAGGTCTTCGATCTTATCGAATTTGGGCAGCGCGACGCCGTTCTTGCGAGCGAGCTTGAGGAAGGTGTCCGCCTTCACCGATCCGGCAAGATGCAGATGCAGTTCGGCCTTCGGCAACGCCTTTGTAAATTGTTCCAGGTTCATCGGCATCCCCTTCCGGCCATTTCAAAGCTCCAGCACCAGTTCATCGGTCAGTGCGCGCGAGCAGCATGGTGTCATGCGGTCGCCTGCCGCGCGTTGCCTGTCGGTTAGCACCAGGTCGCGATGGTCGGGCACGCCCGAGACGACGCGCGTCACGCAGGTGCCACAGATGCCCTGTTCGCAAGACACCTGAATCTCGATGCCGTTTTCGCGAAGCACTTCGACAATGCTGCGTCCCGGCGCGATGTCGAAACTGCGGCCATCTCCGACGAGCGTCACGCGGAACGGCCTGTCACCGGTCGTCGGCGTAGCGTTGGCGAAATACTCGCGATGAACCGCCTCGGATGGCCAAAGGACCTTGGCCGCGCCGATCACCGCATCGAGGAACCCGCCTGGCCCGCAGGCGTAGAGATGTGCGCCAACCGGACGATGCGCGAGCAGGTCTGCCAGGTTCAGCTTCTGCTCGGGCGGCCCGTCGTCAAGGTGGAAATGCACCTTGTCGGCGAAAGCGGAGGCCTCCATCTCGCCGCGAAAAGCCATCCGCGCCGCACTGCGCGCGCTGTAATGGAAGGCGAAGTCGCGACCGAGTGCCGAAAGGCGATGGGCCATCGACAGGATTGGCGTGATGCCGATGCCGCCCGCGAGCAGCAAGGAGAATGGCGCGCCTTCCTCAAGCGCGAAGGCATTACGCGGCAGGCTGGTTTCGATCCTATCGCCGACCTTCAAATGGTCGTGCATGTGGGCCGAACCGCCGCGCCCGGCAACCTCGCGCAAGACGCCGATACAATAGCGATGACGCTCCGCCGGATTATTTCGCAACGAATATTGCCGAGTCAAACCGCCCGGCAAGTGGATGTCGATATGCGAGCCCGCGATGAAGGCCGGCAATTCGCCGCCATCCCCGGCAATCAGGTCGAAAGCGGCGATCCCCTCAGCTGCGTGCTGTTTGCCCGCGACATGCAGGCGAAGCCGCTGTGCTTGACCAGGCGCAGCACCCGGCTGCAGACCCGCGGCAGGCAGCGCCATGGTCACGCCACCAATTCCCGGCAAGAAAACGGAGCAGATTTTGACAGGATATTCATCGGTTCTACTGATGTCTCCAGTTGCGATGGCCGCCAATGCTCAACTCGCTATAGGTGCGCCCAGCCCAAATCTCTTGACCAGCCCGCGCCGATATTCGAGCGACATTCGGTCGGAAGGAACGTGGATCTCCTCGCTGAGGTCGAGCGGCAATTCCTCGGGGTGCTGCTCCTCGACCATTGGCTTGTCCTCGTCATTGATGAGCAGCGCGTCCTTCATCCAGTAGTCGGTATCCGGGTTCCCCGTCGTGTCGGTCATCAGCTGGAAGATGCGCGTCTCCCGCGCCGAGACCGGACACACCGTGTCGGCGAAGTAGACGACATAGTTCGAGCCCTGAGGCGCGATCTTGATGATGGTCGAGAACGGATAGGTCAGTTCGTAGGTATAGACCACATCGCGCTCGTCGCCTTCGACGCCATCGTCGAAACGGTTGAAGCCTTCGTGATAAGGCAATTCGAAACGCAGCCCATAGTCGGTCTGCTCGACGTCGTATGGCGGGATCGGATCGGCGGTGCTGCCGCCGAAACTCTGCGTGTGAACCCACGGGAAATGGGCGACGTCATTGAAGTTTTCGACGTGACGGCTGGCCGCCGCGTACCATGTTCCGGCGGGCACATAGACCTTCCTGAGGTCCGGATTTGATATGCCTTCCCAGTCTGGAATCCGCCAGATCGGATTGTCCTTGAGACAAACCCAGAGGATGCCGTAGCGCTCCACGGACGCATAGATTTCGAGCTTGAGCTTGGGTGGAATGCGCCCCTCGGAATTGGCGATCGAGGGTATCTTCGAGCAGGCGCCGTCACCACCGAAATGCAACCCATGCATGGGACACACCAGCTGGTCGTCGGCCATCCAGCCGGCACTGATGCGGGTTCCGCGATGTGGGCACAAATCACGCGCAACGGTGATGCCGGCGGACGTCTTGTAGATCACCAGGTCGACATCGAGCAGTCGAGCCCGGACCGGCTTGTCGGCGACATCATGGACGAAGGACACGGGATGCCAGAACGAGGCGAGGATGTGCCAGTCTCCGGCCGGGAACGTACAGCCGCGCGGAAGGTCGTGCATGGTCTTGGAATGATCGGCTGGCAGAAACACACGCTTCCTCCTCAGGACGAGTCTCGCTGGCTTGTCCGGACGGAAGCAGAGACCTCGGCCGGGTATGGCTGAAAGTATTCCGCAGCCTTGCTTTTCGCGGAATGCCTGTCTGGGTCTATTGCATATCTGCAGTTAAGATTGGTCTCGCCTAAACTTTAACCGGCCGTTTAGCCGTGTTACAAAAAGCAACGGAACGGCAAGCGGGATCATGGCTATGCACGCTTTCATCGATGGCGGTCGCGGCTTCGCATTCGGCGAAGCGATATATCCGGCAGGCGGCGTCTATGGCCCGCTCAAGGACCGCTACGTCACCTTGCTTATCATCCACGAAGGTAAGGCGCGTATTTTCTGCGACGACGACGAGACCGTCATGGGATCGCGCAGTTGCGGCTTCTTTCGCAACGAGCGCCGTCTGTTCATCGAATATCTGGAAGGCCGCAACACCCGCGTCAGTTGGTGTGAGGGGCATGCTGGCGACCTCTCGGAGGCGGTTGCGATGCGCCTTCGTTCGATGCCTTCGCGCATTCCGCTGACGCAGCGCATCGAGACGGTGCAACGCCTCGGCATCGAACTTGGCGCCGGCTCGAGTTCCAATCTCAACATGCTGCGCAACTCGCTCGGCGAGGCTATTTTCCTTGCCTACTTCCACGAAGCACAGATGTCGGAACAAGAGCGGCTTATCCCGCGCTCGGTGCTGCGCACCCGCTTCTACATCGACGAAAACTACGAGAAGGAGATCTCGGTGGAAAGGCTGGCGGCGCTCGTCGGGGTGACGCCGCAACATCTCGTCTCGTCCTTCCGCAAGCATGTCGGCGTGACGCCGATGCGTTACCTGTGGCAGGTGCGCGCACATCGCGGCCATTTGCTGCTTTTGCAGACGGGTCTTTCGATCTCCGACATCGCCTACCAATGTGGCTACAAGAACCCGTTCCACTTTTCGCGCCAGATATCAGAACAGTTCGGCATGCCGCCGCGTGGCATACGCGCCAACATGGGCTATCGGCTGGCCAGCGACATAGCCGAGGGCGCGGCCGACACCGCCTATGGCATGGCCTTGCCAGACTCGAATTCGATCCTGACGGAGTGAATTGCTGCCGCGCTTCTACCTGGCCAGCCGCGTTGCGTGCCACCTCACATGGTCGTCCATGAAGGTCGAGATGAAATTGTAGGAATGGTCATAGCCTTCCTGCATGCGCGAGGTGAGCGCGATGCCGGACGTCTTGCAGGCGTCTTCGAGAAGCCATGGCCGCAGGCCGTCCTGGAGGAAGCCGTCGGCGGTGCCCTGGTCGACCAAGAATTCGCCAAAGCGGTGCCCGTCTTCGATCAATGCCGTGGCGTCGTAAGCACGCCAGGATTTCTCGTCCTTGCCGAGATATTTTTCCAGGGCCGGCCGCGACCAGCCCGCCGTCATCGGCTGAACGATCGGCGCGAAGGCCGAGCAGCTCCTGTAGTGTCCGGGATTTTTCAGTGCGATGGTCAGCGCGCCATGCCCGCCCATGGAGTGGCCGAAGATCGCCTGGCGCGACATGTCGGCGGGGAACTGCGCGGCGGTCAGGGCCGGCAGCTCTTCGACGACATAGGAGTACATCCGGTAATTCGTGGCGAAGGGCTCTTGCGTCGCATCGACATAGAAGCCGGCGCCGCAGCCGAACTGCCAATTGTCCTTTTCGTCGGCCACACCATCGCCGCGCGGGCTGGTGTCGGGGCAGACCACGATCAGGCCGAGCTCAGCCGCCAGGCGTCGGTATTCGCCCTTGTCCATGACGTTGGCATGGGTGCAAGTAAGTCCCGACAGATACCACAGAACCGGCACCGGGCCGTCCTTGGCTTGAGGCGGCACGAAGACAGCAAAAGTCATGTCGCAGGCACAAGCCTCTGAAGCATGCGAATAGACGCCCTGGACGCCGCCATGGGATTTGGAGGTGGAAACAACTTTCATCAGTTCGCCTTCTTGTCAGGATGTCTTGATCCGGCATAGCTGCAGGCCAAGGGCACTCGCAACATCGCGCCAGGCAAACTGCACCGGCGGCGCGGTCAAGCTGCGCTGGCTCGACTACGCCGCCGGTCTTACGCCAATGCTGGGGAGGCACCGAATTTTGGGAACACAGAACCTTCAGCGCGGCGTATGGCTATGACTCAGGCCGGAAGCGCGCCTGACTTCTTCGCGGTCCAGGTGGCGATATAGTCCATCAGGCCCGGATTGAGGCAGTCATAGGGTTCCAGCCCGATTGTCTTCAGCCTGCCGCGAATGCCGTCCATGCGGCTTGGGTCGACACCCGATTCAATGATCGAGGACACGAAGGCGGTGAAGCCCGGAGGCGACCAGCCGTCTTCCTCGAAGCGCTCGGGATGAATGAAGGACAGGCCCTTGAACGGATGGTCGCGCTCGACCGGCCCGTGCATGTGGACGCCGCATTGGGTGCAGGCATGACGCTGGATCAGCGCCGAGGGGTCGACCACCTTGAGCTTGTCGCCGTTCTCTGTGACGGTGACATCGCCGGTGCCGGCGACCGCAACCACCGAGAATACAGCACCGTCGGGTTTCCAGCATTTGGTGCAGCCGCAGGCGTGGTTGTGGGCGATCTGGCCCTTGACCTTCACCTTGACCGGCTTGCTGGTGCAGGCGCAGACCAGCGTGCCGCCGGCAAAGCTGGCGCTCTCCCTGGGCAGCCCGTTGTCGATCTTTGGATGCAGTTTCTCCGCCATTTTTTCTCTCCTCCCATGTTTCACCACAGGGGTCGCTGGCCGGATGGCCGGCGGCGTGTGGCTGTCTTTTAGTAAACCACGACACTCCGGATCGATTTGCCCTCATGCATGAGGTCGAATCCCTTGTTGATGTCCTCGAGCTTCAGCGTGTGGGTGATCATCGGGTCGATCTGGATCTTGCCGTCCATGTACCAGTCGACGATCTTCGGCACGTCGGTGCGGCCGCGCGCGCCGCCGAAGGCGGTGCCCATCCAGCTGCGGCCGGTGACCAGCTGGAACGGCCGGGTCGAAATCTCCTGGCCAGCACCGGCGACGCCGATGACGACCGACTTGCCCCAGCCGCGATGCGAGGCCTCCAGCGCCTGGCGCATGACCTTGGTGTTGCCGGTGCAGTCGAATGTGTAGTCGGCGCCGCCGATCTGGTCGGCACCGCGCTTGGTCATGTTGACGAGATAAGGCACGATGTCGCCGTCGATCTCCTTCGGATTGACGAAATGCGTCATGCCGAAGCGCTCGCCCCATTCCTTCTTGTCGTTGTTCAGGTCGACACCGATGATCATGTCGGCGCCGGCAAGCTTCAGGCCCTGGATGACGTTGAGGCCGATGCCGCCGAGGCCGAAGACCACCGCTGTCGCGCCTTGCTCGACCTTGGCGGTGTTGATGACCGCACCAATGCCGGTGGTGACGCCGCAGCCGATGTAGCAGATCTTGTCGAAGGGGGCGTCGGGGTTGACCTTGGCCACCGCGATCTCCGGCAGCACGGTGAAGTTGGAGAAGGTCGAGCAGCCCATGTAGTGGAAGATCTTGTCCTTGCCGATCGAGAAGCGCGACGAGCCGTCCGGCATCAACCCTTGCCCCTGGGTGGCACGGATGGCGGTGCACAGATTGGTCTTTCTCGACAAACACGACGGGCACTGACGGCATTCGGGCGTATAGAGCGGGATGACATGATCGCCCTTCTTGACCGAAGTGACGCCCTTGCCGACATCGACGACGATGCCGGCGCCCTCATGGCCGAGGATGGCGGGAAACAGGCCTTCGGGATCGGCGCCCGACAATGTGAATTCGTCGGTGTGGCAGATGCCGGTCGCCTTGATCTCGACCAGCACCTCGCCATCGCGCGGTCCATCGAGGTCGACCTCCATGATCTCCAGCGGCTTTCCGGCGGCGACAGCGACAGCGGCGCGGGTTTTCATTCTTTCTTCTCCCCAAAATTTCGTTGCGAGGCGTGGCCTCGCTTGTGATCGGAAATGACTAGGCGGCCACCTTGGCCGGTCCGGCCGGAAACACGCCCGACATGACGGTGAAACCCTTGATGCGCTTGACCCGATCGCACCAGCGCCGGATTGCCGGATAGTCCTGGCGGGGTATTCCGCCTTCCTCCGACAGGATGATGTAGGGAAAGCAGGCGATGTCGGCGATGGTCGGAAGGCTGGAAGAACAGATCCAGTCGCGGCCTTGCTGTTCGCCGAACCACAGATGCTCGTCGAGAATGCGAAACAGCCGGTGCGCGCCTGCACGAGCGGCATCGACATCAAAATCGTAGAACAGCGCATCGTGCAGGCGGGCCGCCGACGAGGTTGCGGTGATGCCGTCGGCAAACGCCAGCCACTGGCTGACCTCGCCGAGCTGGGCTGGGCTGTCCCGGGGATACCAAGTACCCGACGGATCGTATGTCGACGCCAGGTAGACCAGGATCGCCTGAGCATCACGCAGGATCAGCCCGTCATCATCGATGATCGGCAGCTGCCCAAGCGGATTGAGCTTCAGGAACCATTCCGATTTGTGTTCGCGGCCGGGGTAGAAGTCGATCGGCACGGTTTTGTAGTCGACGCCGAGGAAACTCATCAGCAAGCGCAACTTGTAGCAATTGCCCGACAGTTCGTAGTCGTAAAGCGTGATCATCGGCGGCTCCTATATATCCAGCACGAGGCGCGCCGATTTGGCGCGCGACACACAGGTCATGATCCTGATCCCGGCCTTTCTCTCGGCATCGTTCAGGTAGACGTCCTGGTGGTCAGGCTCCCCTTCGATCACCGTCGCCACGCAGGTGCCGCAGGCACCTTGCTCGCATGACGACGGCACATCGATGCCGTTCTCGCGCATCACCTGCATGATGGTCTTGCCGGCGGGCACCTTGAGCGTGACGCAGGAGCGCGCCAGGGCCACCTCGAAGCTGGAACTGTCGTCAATCTTGTTGGTGTTCTTGAAATATTCGAAATGCACCGCGGTGTCCGGCCAGCCCTGCTCGGCCGCAGTCCTTCGGGCAGCTTCCAGCATCGGCCCGGGACCACAGACATAAAGATGCATGCCGTTCTGGTACGGGGAAAGCAGCTCACGCAATTTGGCGCCTGTTTGCTCCGGGCCGAGGCCGAGGTGCGGCACGAGCGAACCGAGGCGCTGCAGGCGATCGGAGAAGGCGAGATGCTCTTTTCCTTGTGCGAAATAATGAAGTTCGTGCGTCAGCTCCTGATTTTTCAAGGCCTGCGCCATGGCCAGCAGTGGTGTGATGCCGATGCCGCCGGCGATGAACAGGGTCTTGATCGCATCGCGGCGTAGCGGAAAATTGTTGCGCGGCTCCGAAATCGCCAGCACGTCGCCTTCGCGAACGGTCTCGTGCATGCATTTCGAACCGCCCTTCGAATCTCTTTCCAGCTTCACGCCGATAACGAAGCTGTCGGTTTCGCCCGGTCCGTTGGTGATCGAATATTGCCGGATCTCGCCATTGGGCATGTGGACATCGATATGAGCGCCTGGCTGGAAGGTCGGCAGAAGGCCCTTGATCGGGCGAAGCTCAAATCCGGCTATGCCGTCGGCCGCCTGCCATTTCCTCGCCACCGTGACCCGCAGTGCGGCCTTGCGGCCATGCGTCATCAATTCCGGCATCTCCGCGAGTTCGGCTGAGACCTTTTCGTAGATCGGCTCGATCGGCGCCAGCGCCGATGCGTTCGCAGCCTCCCGCTCCGCTTCATCGCGCAGCTTGGACAGAAGCTGATTGTGATGGCGCAGGATGGCGATCCGCGCGGCCCCATTAGTATCCTGATCCAGCACGCCACGGATGACCGAACGGTTGGAATCGACGGGCTGGACGAAGAAGACACCCTGTGTCCGCGCGCTGCCGTCCACTGAGCGCAGCGCCACGGCAAAATCCTGCACGGCTTCAACCTGGATCTCGGCGCCGTCACCGTTGATCGCGGCGCTGGGCTGGAAACGATGGACCTTCAGTCGCTCCATGAGCTTTTCGGCCGGCGCATTGACGGGGATTCCACGCAAGACGAGCAACTTGCCTTCTGGCAGCCCGGAGAAATCCGGAACCTCGCCTCTCGGCTCTTCGGACGACCAGACGAGGCCGTAGCGTTCCACGGCCGGAAAGGTGCGGTTGGTGATGGTACGGGCCGGCGCGTCGGCCGGATGTGCCGGAATATAGGTGCAGCCGGCGGTGCGGTTGGAATAGCGCCAGCCATGATACTGGCACTTCAGTTCGCGACCATCATTGATGCCGATCGACAGCCTGACGCCGCGATGCAGGCAACGATTTTCCCAGATGTTGACGTAGCCGTCATCGGCGCGCCAGACGGCAAACTCCCGGCCGAGCAACTGGCCATGGAAGACGTGACGGTACGGCAAATCATAGGCAGCGGCGATCGGATGCCACTTGTTCCTGGCTTCTTCCAACATTCGTCGTCTCCAAAAATATCTTGTCAGGCCGCTACCGGAATGACGCCGTAGGTGACGCCCTTCTGGCTGAGCCAGCGCCGGTAGGCGATGGCGGACTTGTCGGCCCGTATCGGTGTTTCCGCACGAGGATCGAGCGGGAGACGCTTGGGCACTTGGTTCTCGAGGATCGGCTTGTCCTGGCCGAAGATCGTCTGCTGAAATCGCTTGATCACCTTGTCTTCATTGTCCTCGTCGAGCACACACAGCAGCATGTGGGCCCGCACGTGCTCCTGGTCGACCGGCTGCAGAAAGACAGCGATGACATCGCGCCGCGTTTCATCGAGCGGGCTCGATTTGTACAGCACCGAGCAATAGGGATGCGGCACGCGGTAGACATAGTCCACATCCGCACCGCCGTCCGAGGTGGTCGAAGCCATCGGCTGGAAGAAGCGGCAGCGCGTCGCCAGGATCTCGTCGCGGTCGACGGAAATCTCGACATCATATTCCTTGACCTCGGTGTGCGGTTCGACGCCGAGAATGTCGGTATGGACGTATGGGAAATGGCCCATGTCGAGAAAGTTCTCGATGGCGCGCGGCGCAGAAACATTCACACCGAAAGTGGCGGCGTTGAGCTTGCGTCGGTCCGCTTCCGCGTATTCCGGGATCGCAAACAGGTCCTCGGGCGGCGACCCGAGCGAAGTCCAGACATAGCCATAAGCGCTCTTTGCCGGCAACCTTTCACCGATGTCGATGACCTGCGCCCGGTCTCCTGGCCGCAAGCCCGGCCGCGACCGCCACACGACGGGTTCGCCCTTCTCACTGATGGTAAAACTGACACGCTCCTCAAGCAACACCGTCTCCTCGACGGTGGACGCAGAGGTCTCGGCAATCGCGCTGATCGGGTGCCAGAGATTCAGGATTACCGTATCCGAGCATTTTGCCATGGTTCTATTCCTTCATGAGCCGAGATCGCCGCTGCTGAAATCAGGATTGCGCCGGTATGGCGCCGTAGGTGACAGCCCTGTCGCGCAGCCAACGCCGGTAGTAGACCGAGACGGCATCGGCCCGGATCGGCGTTTCTGCGCGCGGATCGAGCGGCAGGCGCTTCGGCACCTGGTTCTCCAGGATCGGCTTGTCCTGACCGAAGATCAGCTGCATGAAGCTGCGCACGGTCGCCGCCTCCATGCCCTCCTTGAGATAGCAGAGGTAAGGATGGGCGACGCAGTTCTCCTCGTCGACCGGCTGCACGAACAAGGTGATCACGTCGAGCCGCTCCTTCTGGATCGGGTTGCTCTTGTAGAGCGCCACCGTATAGGGCCGCATGACCTTGTAGATGTAGTCGACGACAAACCCGTGCTTGGCAGTCGGGGACGCCACAGGCTGATAGAATTTGCATTCTGTCGCCAGAACCTCGCCCTTGTCGGTGATTTCCACCTTGTAGGGCGCCACCTCGGTATGCGGCTCCTCGCCAAGCCAGCCAGTGTGGATGAAGGGGAAATGCCCCATGTCCAGAAAATTCTCGACGGCGCGCAGGCCAGACACCTTGACCGCTATGGAGCCGCCACTGACCAGATGACGATCCGCCTCGTTGGCCTCCGGAATATAGACGATGTCGCGCCAGGGCGTATCGAGGCACGCCCATACGAAGCCGTATCGCTCAGCGCTCTTGAGCGTCGCTCCGGTATCCGTTCGTACAACCTCTATTTTGCGGAGATCGTTGCTGGTGATGGCAAGGTTGACCCCAAGCAAACGGGTCAGGAACGGTGTCTCGCCAACCAGTGCCGCGCGGTCGGCAACGATATGCCAGTCGTTCAGAAGCTCGCGGTCATTGCAACGGGTTGCCATTGGCATCCCCTCTCACTCGGCTAGCCCTTCATCATGAACCTAGCTCAGCGTTTCCAAGTGAAGGAAACACAAGATTGGATATCAATCAATAAGTTTTTGTGTGGCAAATTACGATTTTTTGTTGACAGATTGCAGTGATTGCATTCCGATATATGGAATTCTGAATGCGAGATATGTTGCACCTCCAGGGGCATGTGTTCGATATGGACGATATCACAATCATGCCTTGCAAACAGCGCAGAGCCCTGTCGTGAGCGGCCGCTCCCAAACGATCGCGGAAACGCTGACGCGCGCCATCATTGATCATCGGCTCGTGCCGGGCTGCAAACTTGGCGAACGCGAACTCGCCGAGATATTCGACGTCAGCCGCATCGTCGTGCGACAGGCGCTGATCCGCCTGGCCGATGACGGCCTGGCCCAGATCGAGCGCAACCGCGGCGCCTTCGTCGCCCGGCCGAGCATGCAGGAAGCGCTCGAGATCTACGACGCCCTGACCCTGGTTGAACAGGGCGTCGCCGCGCAGCTGAGCGACCGTCTCGGTCCCGCCGGCTGGGCCGAACTGCGCCATCATGTCGAACGCCAGCGCCAGGCTGTCGCGGCTGGCAACGATGCACTGGCCGACGTGCTCGGTCAGGAATTCCATACCGTCTTCGTGCGCCTCAGTCGCAACAAGGTGATGCAGGAAATCCATGCGCAGCTTGTGCGTCGCACGACGCTGCTGCGGTCGCTTATTACCGCCGATTTCGACTACTGCAACCTGCTCGACGACCACTCGCGGGTGATCGACCTTCTGGAGAAAGGGCGCCTCAAACAGGCAATGGACCTCATCGACACCCACCATCGGACAGTGGTGCGCGGCTATATCATGGACCGCGAGGTGTTTCCTGAGCTGACGCCGGCCGAGGCTCTCGCACCCTATCTCGACGGCAAGGCCGATGGGGCAACGACGGCAGTTCCGCTCAGAAGACCGGCGAAAACACCGGGGAATGGCGACGCGGCGACGCATCCACACGTCCATCTTCCAAGAACAGACCCGGTCCCAGCAAGCCGGGCATCAATAAAAAAAACCAACAGAGGGTTACCATCATGAACGACGTAACAAGACGGGATTTCCTGAAATACGGCAGTGCGTTCGGCGCGGCACTTGGCGCCGGGGCATTGAGAAGCACCATAGCGCAAGCGCAGGAGGTGCTGAAAATCGGCGCCGTCTATGTCTCCCCGGTCGCTGAAATCGGCTGGACCAAGCAGCACAGCCTCGGCGTCGCGGCCATCAAGGCCGAGTTCGGCGACAAGGTCGAGCTTACCGTCATCGACAACATCTTCATGCCGCAGGACGCCGAGCGCATTTTTCGCGAATTGGCCAGCGCCGGCAACAAGCTGATCTTCGGCACCAGCTTCTCGCACGGAACGCCGATGCAGAAAGTGGCGCCGCGGTTCTCCAAGGTGGCCTTCGAACATTGCTCCGGCATTGTCCATCTCGCCAATCTCGGAACCTTCGAGGCCAAATACTACGAAGGCACTTTCGTTGCCGGTGCGGCAGGCGGCTACATGTCGAAAGCAGGCAAGATCGGCTTCATCGGCGGCTTCCCGATCCCCGACATCGTTGGCCCGGCCAATGCGCTGCTGCTCGGTGCGCAAAGCGTCAACCCCCACGCCACCTGCAACGCGATCTTCCTCAATTCCTGGTTCGATCCTGGCAAGGAAAAGGAAGCGGCCAAGACACTGATCTCACAGGGCTGCGACGTCATCTGCTCGATGACGGACACGGCGACTGGCGTCCAGGTCGCAGGCGAAGGCGGCGCCTGGTCGATCGGCTACGCCAGTGACATGGCGAAGTTCGGTTCGGGCAAGCAGCTGACGTCATTCGTCCTCGACTGGACCAGCGACTATGTCGGCGCCGCCAAGGCCGTCGCTGCCGGCACCTGGAAGCCGGAAGTACGTTGGGACGGGCTGGCGGGCGGAGTGGTCAAGATGGCGCCCTACAATGAAGGCATTCCCGCCGATTCCCGGGCCAAGCTGAAACAGCTTGAGGCCGACATCGGCAGCGGCAAGGTTCACCCCTATGCCGGCGAGTTGAAGGACCAGGACGGCAAAGTCAAGGTCGCCGCCGGTTCTGTTCTGGCCGATGATGACATCCGCGGTATGAACTGGTTCGTGAAGGGGATGATCGGCAAGCTGAGCTGATCGTCCGTCAAGGAGCCGCTGGCGCCGAAGGCGAGATGCTTCGGCACCAGCCGGCTTGCGCCTCGTCCAACCTCGCTTCGCGCCACGGCAGGACCCGCCATGCACCCGCGTCTAAGACTGTGCAACATTTGCAAACGCTATCCGGGCGTCGTCGCCAATGACGACGTTTCGCTGTCGATCCAGCCCGGCGAGATCCACGCTGTCCTGGGTGAAAACGGCGCCGGTAAATCCACGCTGATGAAGATCATCTATGGTGCGGCGCAGGCCGATTCCGGGGAGATATACAGCGATGGCAATGCGATCGTCGCCCACAACCCGGCGGTATCGCGCGCGCTCGGCATCGAGATGGTCTACCAGCACTTCGCATTGTTTGAATCCGTCTCCGTGGTCGAGAACATTGCGCTGTCGGCAAGCAGCGGATTTCATCTTCCCTCGCTTGCCGAAAAGATCCGCGACCTCTCGCTCCGCTACGGCATGCCCATCGATCCGCATCGCCAGGTGCACGACCTGTCGGTCGGCGAGCGCCAGCGCGTCGAGATCGTGCGCTGCCTGCTGCAGGCGCCGAAACTCTTGATCCTCGACGAACCAACTTCCGTGTTGACACCGCAGGCTGTGGTCAAGCTGTTCGAGACGCTCAGACAATTAGCCGCCGAAGGCTGCAGCATCGTCTATATCAGCCACAAGCTCGACGAGGTGCAGGAGCTCTGCGATACCGCAACGGTGTTGCGCAATGGCAAGGTCACCGGCACCGCCCGCCCCAGGGAGACGACGTCGCTGGAGCTCGCCCGCATGATGGTCGGCTCCAGGCTGCCTGAAATGCACGTCAGCCCGCCGGTTCCAAGCGACAGACCGGTGCTTGAGGTCAAGGGCCTCTCGGTCAAGGCCCGGGATCATTTCGGCGTCGACCTGAAGGACGTTTCCTTCAATGTGCATGGTGGGGAGATCGTCGGCCTCGCCGGCGTTTCCGGAAACGGCCAGGCCGAGCTGATCGCGCTGCTCAGCGGCGAACGCACCCATGAGCGCGCTGATGCGATCAGGATTTGCGGAACCGACGCCGCCCGTCTGCGCCCCCAGGAACGCCGTAAACTCGGCGTTGCCTTCGTACCGGAAGAACGGCTCGGGCGCGGTGCCGTGCCGTCGCACACGCTATGGGAGAATGCCGTGCTGACGGCGCACCGCTTCGGCACGGTGCGCAAGGGGCTGATCGACCGTCGCGAGGCAAAGGCTTTCGCCGCCGGCATCATCGACAGATTCAAGGTCAAGGCCAACGGAGCGCAATCGACCGCGCAAAGCCTCTCGGGCGGCAATCTGCAGAAATTCATCGTCGGACGCGAGATCGCGCTCAAGCCAAAACTGTTCCTGGTGTCACAGCCCACCTGGGGCGTCGATGTCGGCGCATCCGCCTTCATCCGCCAGACTGTCATCGATCTCAGCCGTGCCGGGGCGGCCGTATTTGTCATCTCCGAGGAGCTCGACGAGCTGTTCGAGATCTGCGATCGGCTGCTGGTCATCTGCCAGGGAAAGGTGTCCCCGCCACTTGTCCGCACGACCGCCGACCGCGAGGAAATCGGGCTTCTGATGACCGGTCAAGGCGTGAGCGAAGGCGTATCGGCGAACAGAGGTGGCGGCGTTGCATTTCAAGATTGAACAAAGACCGGAGCCTTCCGCGCCGATGCGGGTGGCCGCGCCGGTTTTGGCGACCGCGCTGACGGTCATCGTCGGCTCGATTTTCTTCGCTTCTCTCGGGCATGATCCAGTGGCCACGCTTCATGCGTTCTTCGTCGAGCCACTCAGCTCGGTGAATGGGTTGTCGGAGTGGCTGCTGAAGGCCTCGCCTCTGATCCTGATCGCTTGCGGGCTGGCGGTGGGCTTCCGCGCCAATGTCTGGAACATCGGCGCCGAGGGGCAGTTTACGATGGGTGCGATTGCCGCCAGCGGCGTCGGCCTATTCTGGCCAGACCCGGAGAGCGTGCTGCTATTGCCTCTGATGTTCCTGGCCGGCATGGGCGCCGGCATGGCATGGGCCGCCATCCCTGCGTTCCTGCGTGCCCGCATGAACACAAACGAAATCCTCGTCACCCTGATGATGACCTACATCGCCACCTTGTTCCTGTCTTATCTCGTGCATGGACCGTGGCGCGATCCGGCCGGGTTCAACTATCCACAGACGGCCCTCCTGCCGGCCGCGGCACTGCTTCAATCCTTTGATCCGGCCTACCGGCTCAATTCCTCGATCTTCATCACCGTCGTCGCCGTCATCGCGATGTGGTTGTTCACCGACCGCAGCTTTCTTGGCTACAAGATGTCGGTGAGCGGCGCGGCTCCGCTCGCCGCGCGTTATGCGGGGTTTCGCGAGTCGTCCGCGGTGTGGTTCGGCCTGCTGGCCGGCGGCGCGGCAGCCGGGATCGCGGGCATGGCGGAAGCCGCCGGACCACTTGGCCAGCTCTCGCCGCAAATATCGCCGGGCTATGGTTTCGCGGCCATCATCGTCGCCTTTATCGGACGGCTGAACGCCTTCGGCATCGTGCTCGGCGGCCTGTTGATGTCGCTGCTGTTTCTCGGCGGCGAAGGCGTGCAGATGACGTTGGGCCTGCCCTCGACGCTGACGCGGATTTTCCAGGGCATCCTGCTGTTCTTCCTGCTCGCCGCCGACTTCTTCATTTTCTATCGCATTCGCCTGGTCCGGGAGAAAGCCTGATGGATCTGTTCATTGCCATCTTCACGGGCACCGTCATTGCCGCGACGCCCCTAATCTTCGCGGCACTCGGCGAACTCGTGGTGGAGAAATCCGGGGTTCTCAATCTTGGCATCGAAGGGATGATGCTGATGGGGGCGGCTCTTGCATTCTGGGCGGTCACGGCAGGTTTTTCCATGCCCGTCGCGATCATGGCCGGCGCGCTAGCGGGTGCTGCCGCATCCCTGCTGTTCGGCGTTCTGGCGCTGACCTTCCTGACCAATCAATATGCCGCCGGCCTGGCGCTGGCGATCTTCGGTTCAGGGGTCTCGGCCTTCCTCGGGCGCGGTTTCGGCAGCGATCCGATCGAGGCGCTGCACGGCATCGACATCCCTTTCCTGTCCGACCTGCCTCTGCTCGGGCCCTTGCTGTTCCGCTTCGATCCGATGGTCTACCTCGGCCTGCTGATGTTCGTCGCCATCAGCTGGTTTCTCTACAGGACCAAAGCCGGGCTGGTTCTGCGCACGATCGGCGAGTCGCCACAGACGTCACATGCGATCGGTTATCGGGTGATCAGGATCCGCTATATGGCTGTACTGTTTGGCGGCCTGATGGCGGGGCTGGCGGGCGCCTACCTGTCGGTCGCCTACACGCCGCTTTGGGTTGAGAACATGACCGCCGGCAAGGGCTGGATCGCACTGGCGCTGGTGGTCTTCGCCACATGGCGGCCGCTGCGCATCCTGATTGGTGCCTGGCTGTTCGGCGGCATGACGATCCTGCAGCTGCAGGGGCAGGCGCTTGGCCTCAATGTGCCGTCCGAACTGTTGTCGGCGCTGCCCTATCTGGCAACGATCGTGGTGCTGGTCCTGATTTCGCGAAACCGCCAGATGCTGGCGCTTCACTTTCCTGCTTCGCTCGCGAAGCCATTTCGCCCCGCAAGCTAGGTTTAGTCGCTCGGTGCTCAGGCAACGAGACCCGCCACATTTAGGACCTGCCTTCTGCCGCCGTCACCGCCTCGAACGAACCTTCATCGTTTGCTCTTCTCGATCCGTTCCTTCGACCTGAAATTGAAGACCGGTCACCCTTTTCCTGTGGCGGAAAATTGCAATTCATGGGCACCGTTCGTCGCCGTTGCTCTCTGCGCGCAAAAACGGTCCTCTGTCGAGGACCTTGCGGCCATTCTAAAGCACGATCAACGGACGGGCGGGTGATACTGCATAACGTAACTAGGGCGGCTCGTTTCGCTCAGCCGCAACGGCGAAGCCGAAACTGGTCGTACGATGGTTGTGTGAAAGGCGCTAGCGCTCTATGGGCTCGAACCTCGAACACCTCGCGAATTGTTGTCGCAACCCGACAGGACTCGAACCTTCGTAGAAACTACTAATCCTTGCCGCTCATTAGATCAGAGAGCAGGCGCCTGCTTGGAAGTGCGGGCCAAATAGAGGGTTGACGCTTCATTTCTCTTTGTCGCGAATGACCGGCTTCGAGCATTCGACGTGAGATGGCCTCCTGCTGCTGGCGCAAGTGATCGCTCAGCAGCTTGTTACGTGAGATGTAGCCCGCGTTGACGCCCGGAATCGAGTGGTTCATCAGGAGGTGTACATCGAGCTCCGCAACGCCGGCGGCCTGGGCGATTGTGCGGAACGTCTGACGCAGGTCATTCCCCCATTTCGACAGATCAGCGCGCTTCTCTTTGTGTTCTATAATGTGACCGCTTTCACTGTCAGCTGGGAACAACCATTCACGCGACTGCTCGGCGTAGAGAGCCCTGCCAATACGCATCACTCGAACCAGGCAGCGGATCATGGCTCGCGAAAGCGGTATGTCGAATGCCTTGACCTCGCCGCCCTTTGGCTTGGGTATGTGCAGCACACGCGCACGAAAATCGACATGCTCGACCCGCGCCTTCCTGATCGCTTCAGGGCGATGACCCGAGAGCAGCATGAACAGATGCAACTCCCGCCGAACAGGGTTCTTCAAGGCCGCGAGTTGGGTGAACCATACCTCGAGATCTGAAAGCCCGAGTGCGGTGTTGCGGCGATGTTCGGCATTCCAGTCTATGGCTGAGACGGGGTTGTCCGCAGGCAGCGTGCGGGCAGCCTTGCGAGCGTGGTTGTAGAGGGCGCGCAGCGTTCGCATGCAGCCATTTGCGATATAGGCGCCGTTCTCCTTGGTGAGCTTTTCGTGCCGGCCGGTCACTAGGGAAGGATCGTTGCCCAGCTTGAAAAGCGGCTCGTCAAGCCAATCGGCCAACAGCCGCTCGACGTGGTCACGATAGTTGTTGATCGTTCCATCGCTTCGCCCTTTGTTCTTCATATGCCCGTCACGGTAGCGTTCCCAGGCAATGCGCAGCGTGGGATTCGCAATCGATGGCAAATCAACCGCTGCAGCTTCGCCGTCCGGCTTGCGCGTCGACGCGCGAGGGTCAATGCCGTTGGCAATCTTGCCGAGAATGTCCTTGGCCTTCGCCCGCGCCGCGCGCGTCGTCAGTTCTCCAACTTCGGCAACTTTCATTCGGACGGAAAGACGCTTGCCCGCCTTCCTTCGCTCACCCTGGACAACGAATGTCTTTTGCCGTTTGCCCACAAGCACCATGAAGCCCGGCAGATCGGTGTCTCGAGCAAAATATTGACCCGAAGATGCCGGCTGGAGGCTTGCAATGGCGCGGTCAGTAAGGGGGAGTCGAAGGTCTGTCATGACAATTAGTACGGCATTAGTACGGCGATTGCGCGATGTTCGATCTGGCTCGATCTGCTGGTTTATCTACGCCACGATAGCTTCGAAGCACGAAAACATCAACAAGTTTAACGGATTAGAACCATCGCAATCGTAAAACGACGTGCATTTGGAAACAACAGGAAACGGCGTCTGACAAATTCCTAATCTGTAGGTCACAGGTTCGATTCCTGTCGGGATCACCATGCTTTCAATTTTACGATGGCTACGTGCAGTAAGCTGCCCGGTTGGCGACCCGCTTTCTACACGTCACTTGCCGACATAGGCGGCCAATTCATCGGGCGTCCCCATCGGGAATGCCTGCTTGAGGTAGTCGAGGAACGCGGACACCCTAGCGCTTAGCAGCCGCCTGGACGGGTAGAGCGCCCACAAGGTGATGTCGCCTCCCTCGACATCACCCCAATGGATCAGCGAGCCGTCGGCTATGTCGTGGCTGACAAGCGACACGGGGAGGCGGCCCGCACCGACCCCCGCTCGCACCGCACCCCGGACCATGATCAGCGATGACAGGGTCAGAACTGGCTGGATCGCGATAGTTGCCCGGCCAGTGGGCGTCTTCACGGCCCAGATCGGTCGATCGCCGGCCGTGCGCACGACCGCGGGAGCGGGGTGGTGCCCGGGCGGCCGCGCGAGGTCAGGGCTTGCCACGACCACCAGCCGATCGCGCAGGAAGACTCGTCCGACGAGGCTGTCATCCGGATCGGGATTGACCCTGATCACCAGATCAAATCCCTCCTCGATCATGTCGACGGAGCGGTCTTCCGTCGACACATCGAGCCTGACTTCCGGATACTTCAGCGCGAACCCGGCGGCGATCTTTCCCATCGCGGTCTGCGAAAAAACCAGTGGCGCGCTGATCCGCAACCTGCCTCGCGGCCTTTCACCTCCCGAGGAGATCGCTGCGGCTGTCTCGTCGAGTTCGGTAAGCAGCCGGCCCGCACGTTCGTACAGCGCGCGTCCTTCCTCCGTCAGCTTGAGCATGCGTGCGCCGCGTTCGAACAGGCGCAGACCAAGGCTGGCCTCAAGCTCCGCGACCCGACGCGACAGCGTCGCCTTAGGGCGAGCGGCAGCGCGGGCGGCACGCCCGAAGCCGCCGTGGCGCGCCACGATGACGAAATCAGCGAGAGCAACCAGATCCATGTGTTCCACCAGTGATACGCTGCGTTCAAATATCACACCTATTGGCCCATGTGTGAACCACTCATATTGGGGTCGTCAAGCAACCCAACTCGGAGAAACAATCATGACTATCCTCGTTACCGGCGCCACTGGCCGTGTCGGCCGCCAAGTCGTCCAGCAGCTCGTCAAGCGCGGCGCCGATGTGCGCGTCCTCGTTCGCGACATCTCGAAGGCTGACTTTCCGGCCATTGTAGAGGTCGTGCAAGGCGAACTGCTCGATATCGACTCGCTGCGCAAAGCGTTTGCCGGCGTCAACACACTGTTCCTGCTCAACGCGGTGTCGGGGGACGAATTCACCCAGGCGCTCATCACCCTGAACATTGCCCGCGAGTCGGGCGTCGAGCGGGTTGTCTACCTGTCGGTGATCCACAGCGATCGTTTCGTCAACGTGCCGCATTTCGCCGTGAAGTCCGGCGCGGAGCGGATGATCGAACAGATGGGCTTCAGCGCCACTATCCTGCGCCCGGCCTACTTCATCGACAATGAACTCATGATCAAGGATGTCATCTTCAACCATGGCGTCTATCCGATGCCGATCGGAGCCAAGGGCATCGCCATGGTCGACGCCCGCGACATTGCCGAGGTCGCAGCCGTCGAGCTGGTCCGTCGTGACCAGGCCCCGGACAAGCTGCCGATCGAAATCATCAATCTGGTCGGCCCCGATACGCTGACTGGCTCGGATGTAGCGGCGATTTGGTCGGATGTCCTGGGCCGCCCGATTGCCTATGGCGGCGATGATCCTACCGGGTTCGAGCAGAATCTGGCGAACATCATGCCCAAGTGTATGGCCTATGAAATGCGCCTGATGGCCGAGCGCTATGTCGCCGACGGCATGCTTCCTGGCGCTGGCGACGTCGAGCGTTTGACAGGGATTCTGGGCCGCCCGCTGCACTCCTATCGCAACTTCGCGAATGAGCTTGCAGCATCGGTCTGAGGCCAACCGCATTCGCGCTCAGCTTCAAGCAGCTGACAGTTCTATGGCTGGAATCAATCCTACTCGGGCTTGTCGCTCGGCGTCCATTTGAAGCGGTCGCCGTCTTTCTCGATCTGCCCAATACCGGGGAACGGAAAGTGCGGTGCGAAGATCATCTCGTGGTCCTTGGCCAGCGTGGCCAAGGTCTTGGCCCTGTTCTGCTCACCTTCCGGCTTGTCGCCGTCGAACGCCACGGCCCAGTCCGGCTTGGCGAGCGAGATGATTGAGCTGTGCACCGTGTCGCCGATATCGAACAGCCGTTCTTTTCCGGACTTTATCTGATAGCCGACATGGCCGGGTGTGTGTCCCTTGAGCGCCACCGAGGTGATGCCAGGCGCGACCTCGGCGCCGGCCTTGAACGGTTTCACATGGTCGGCAATGACCTTGATGATATCGGCCGCATCCTTGTTGGACTTGGCAAAATCCCACTCCACGTCAGACATCCTTATCGTGGCGTTGGGAAAAGCCAGTTTGTCGTCCTTGACCAGCCCTCCAATGTGGTCGGGATGAGAATGGGTGATCAATATCTCGCTGACGTCAGCGGGTTTGATGCCGGCCTTGGCCAGGCTGTCCTGCAGCGCGCCGCCGACACCCGTGTCGATCAACACGACACTGGTCTTCGATTTGACCAGTAGGGCGTCGACGCTCAGCGTGATGGTATCGGTCGGCGCTCCCGCCGCCTTGAGCAGTTCGCCGACTTCCGCGGGGCTGTGATCGAGGCCGAAGGTCTTGCCGTCGTTGGGCTTGACGAACTGGGCGTCGTGCAGGGCGACGATGTCGAGTGTGCCAAGTTTGAATGACTTGGCATCCGGCTGCTGCGCCGGCATCTGCGCCATTGCCAGCCCCTGATGGAGCAGCACCAAAGTCGTTGTGGCCAACAGCCTGGTGGAATTGAACCTTGTCATGCGGGTATCCTCTGGCCGCGGAGGCGCGACCGTACCGGGAAGACAGCTGGTGCGGCGGACAATTCCGGGGTTGGCCGATCACAAATTCGCTAGGGATATAGGTCTCGGGCACGGTCCGGCAATGGCGACCCGTCGCCGATAGCCCCTTCCTGGGACGGCTCGGCAGGCTGGGCATGGCGCATAGCCCAGAGGGCCCTATTCGTCCGCGCTCAGTGTCGGCTCACTTCGCCTGGACCATCGGCGACGCCCACGCGATGACGGTAGACCATTTCCCAGCCCTTCCAGCCCGTGAACAGAAGAATGAGAACCACGATCAGCGAGAGGACCAGGCCGGTGGGTACCACCGCCGTCTCGCCATGGGCATAGCGAGAGTACCAGTTGTAGAGTTCGATCAGGACGACGAGCACATTGCCGCCGGCGTGGAGCCACGCGTCACGCAAATTGCGGATTTGAACATCGCCAAGGACATCGGTCAGCCCGGCAAGAGCTGCCAAGGCGGCCATTATCAGGCCAGCCCCAAGCAGCCAGAGACTGGCGCTCACCCATCCCGGATTGCCTGTTCGCCAGAAGATCAGGTCGCAAACGAAGGTGGCGACGAAGAAAGCGATCGGGAAAGGGATCAGCATGGGATGGATCGGGTGGCCGCCAATGCTTGCCGTGCTTTGCGGGTTGCGGGCCATGGTAATGCCTCCAAAGGCAGTCGCGCGCGACTGCGGTGCATCTCTGAAAGACAGTGTGACGTAAAACGCCGGCTGCAGCTGAATGTTCCACAACCCAAAGCGGCAGAGCTCCGAAGCGGAAAGGCGCGCGGGAACAAACCGGTCAGGTGGCGGAGCTGGTTGAGTGAAGTCGTGGGCGGATAGCTTGCCGCAATAGGCGCAAAGCAATCCGTACTTACCCGCCATGGCGAATCATGGCGGGCTTGCTTCGGCTGTGATCGGGCCGGCTCAGCCGACCCGCACGACAAAATGCTTGGTCACCGGCTCGATGATCTTCCAGGTGCCCTTGAAATCGGCTTCCACCACGAAGGCGTCGCCGGGGCCGACCTCGACCGGCGTGCCGCCGTCGGGCGTGATGATGATGCGGCCGGCGATCATGTGCACGAACTCATAATCGGTGTAGGTCGCATGATAGGTGCCGGGCGACGCACGCCAGGTTCCCGATATCACCTTGCCATCCGAAGTCGTGTGCTGGACGGCGGTCTGCATGGTCGGTTGGCCCTCGACCGCGATCCAGCCAGGCAGATCGCCAGCTTCCGCGTGCTCGACCGCGCCGAATTTCAGGATGGTCTTGTTCGTCATGCCGGGCTCCGTTTGCTTCATGTGTACTGCGGGTCGGATAGCCGATGCACATGACGGGGGCAATGCCGTGCCATGCGAAACAGGCACGGCCGCACATTCGGGCTGACCGGCGCGAGCTGGAGTGGTTATGGCTTGTGCCGTGCCGAGACCAGCTCTGCCTTGCGTTGCGCCGTTTCCAGCCCAAGGCCGATGAAGGCACGCGCGTGCTTGGCGAGCGCCATGTTGTCGGTCCACAGATTGCGCCAGATCGCCGTCTTCTTCGACAGGTTCTCGTCGACAATCTCCGAGGAGAAGGATTCGAAGCTGAGATCGTCGGCATAGCCGATTGCGGTCAGCGCATCGAAAATCCCCGCGAAATCGATGTTGCCGGTGCCGAGGAAGCCGCGATGGCTCTCGCCGATATGGACATAGCCGATCTTGGCGGCGGCGTGGCGGATGGCGAGCCCGACATCGGCTTCCTCGATGTTCATGTGGAACGTGTCGAGATGCAGGAAGATGTTGTCCGACCCCGTGTCCTCGATGAAAGCCAACCCTTGCGCGGCGGTGTTGAGCAGGTTGCTTTCGAAGCGGTTGACGATTTCGAGGTTGAGCGTGACGCCGGCTGCCTTCGCCGTCTCGGCGACCTTTGCCAGCGTTGCCGCGCTACGGTTCCATTGATCGCGTGTCGGTGCCTCGATCTGCAGGCCATGGCTGGTCGAAAGAATGCCGGCGACCTTGCTGCCGCCAAGGTCGCGCGTCAGCGCGACGGTGTCGTTGAGGATCCCGACGCCGCGCGCGGCGACCGCCTTGTCGGCGCTCGAAATATCGCCATCGGCCGGCAGGCCGATGCTGATCGCCACGCCGAGGCCGAGGTCGGCGATGCGTTTGGCAAGCCCGTCAATATCGACATTGGCGGGGTCGAGATAGGAGAATTCGATCAGGTCGAAACCGGCCTCCCTGGTATTGGCCAGCGTGCGTTCGAGCTCGTTCTGCGCCGAGCTTGCCGACCAGACGAAAGAATGGATTCCGATGCGCGACATGATCGTCTCCGGTTAAAGCAATTCCACGAAAAGCGTGTGGCGGTTTTCCGTCCGGAATTGCGTAAAACAAAGAGTTAAGCGGCGAGGAGAATGGTGCGGCCGGATCGCGCCGGCCGCACCGGCCTTGGGAGGCTTAGCGGGCCGCGGTCCAGCCCTTGTAGTCCTTCAGGTTCTCGGCCGTGATCAGCTTCGGGTCGAGCAGTACGGTGGCCTCGGCCGGCTTCTTGCCGGCGAGCAGGTCGGCCGCCATGGTGAGCGACTGGCCGGCCATCACATAGGGATCCTGCGAGGCCGAGGCCTTGATCATCGATTTGCCGGAAGAAAGTTCCTTCTCGATATCCGGCGCGCCGTCGACCGCGGTGAAGATGAACTCCGAACGGTTGAGCTGCTTGGCGGCGAGCTCCGCGCCGATCGCCGTCGGATCGTTGATTGCGAACACCGCGTCGATCTTGTCGAAACGGGTGAGCAGCGACTGGAACACTTTCAAGCCCCCGTCGCGGGAGCCTTCGGCGTTCTGGTCGTCAGACAGGATCTTGATGTCGGGATGCTGGGCAAGCACGTTCTTGCAGCCTTTCACCCGTTCCAGGATCGACGACGACGCCGGCCCGTTGAGAATGACGTAGTCGCCCTTGCCGCCGGTGTGGTCGACCAGGTATTGGCAGGCTTCCTCGCCGGCCTTGACGTTGTTGGTCATCACCGTGACGTCGGCACCGGGCGCCGAAACGTCGAAGGCCGCGACGATGATGCCGGCTGCCTGCGCCTTCTTCACCGCCGGAGCGATCGCCTTGGCATCGACCGCGTTCAGCATGATCACGTCAACGCCGGCGGCGATGAAGGAATCGACCTGCGAGACCTGCTTGTTGAGGTCGTAGTCGGCCGATACCGACGTCACCTCGACCTTCGGATTGATCTTCCTGGCCGCGTCCTCGATGCCCTTGATAGTGGCGACAAAGAAGGGGTTGCCGAGCAGGCCGACCGAGATGCCGACCTTGTTGAGGTCCTTGGCCGATGCCGGCGCGATGGCGACGGCCGCAAGGGCGGCGCCGCAGAGCAGTTTGGCGATGGTCTTCATTACGCTTACTTCCTCCTGATGCCCCGCGCCTCTCACGGTGCGTTACACAAGCCGGTCGTTGATGCCGGCGACTAGGTCACTCACGTTCTTGCCCCTGCCTGGAGCCGGTAGCGGTCGAGGGCGACCGCCACGATGATGACCAATCCCTTGATGATGTACTGCCAGATGTCAGAGACACCGGCCAAGATGAGGCCGTTGGAGAGCACCGCGATGATCAGGCCGCCGATCAGCGTGCCCCAGATCGAGCCGACGCCGCCGACGAAACTGGTGCCGCCGAGAATGACGGCGGCGATGGCGTCGAGTTCGTAGCTTTGCCCGAGCTGCAGGCCGTTGGCGGCGTAGAGCCTTGCCGCCGACATGGCGCCGCCAAGGCCGGCCAGCAGGCCGGAAACGCCATAGACGAAGAGCAGCACCAGCGGCACCTTGATGCCGGTCAGTCGAGCTGCCTCGGCGTTGCCGCCGACGGCATAAATCCAGGTGCCGAGCACCGTCCGCTTCAGCACCAGCCAGGACAGCACCACCACCGACAGGGCAATGACGACGAGCCAGGGAATGCCGAGCACCGAACCGTTGCCGATGAAGTCGAACGGCAGGTCGGAGTTGAACACCGTCGTGTCCTGCCCGAGCAGGCGGGCAATGCCGCGCACGGCTGTCAGCGAACCCAGCGTGACGATGAACGGCGGCAGCCTGATATAGGCGATGAGCAGCCCGTTGATGAGCCCGAAGCCGAGCCCCGCCAGAATGGCCGCCGGCACGCCGAGCAGGCCCCAGTCCGGCACCAGCGACACCAGCACCGCCACCATCGCGGCCGCTGCGAGGATAGAGCCGACCGACAGGTCGATGCCGCCGGTCAGAATGACGAATGTCATGCCGGCGGCAAGCACGATGTTGATCGACGATTGCTGCGTGACGATGAGCAGGTTGGTGCCGGTGAGGAAACGCGGGTTGATGAACTGGAAGCCGGCCGCCAGCAGCACCAGCACGGGCAGCATGCCAAGGGCGGCAAATGTGGTGCGCAGCCGCCGGCTCCTGACCGCCGCCTGATCCACACTCTTCGTCGCGGTCGTCCTGTCTGTCATCGCTGAGACGCTCCCGTCGCAAGTTCCATGATCGCTTCCTGACGAAGCGGCTCGCCTTCGGATGCCGTCACCTCGCCTGATATGGCGCCGTCGCGCATCACCAGCACGCGGTCGGCGACGCCGATCACCTCGGGCAATTCGCTTGATATCATCAGGATGGCGATGCCCCGGTTGGCGAGATTGTCGATCAGCCGATAGATTTCCGATTTGGCCCCGACATCGACGCCGCGGGTCGGCTCGTCGAGGATGACGACCTTCGGCTCGGTCTCCAGAAGGCGCGCGAGCAGCACTTTCTGCTGGTTGCCGCCCGACAGCGAGCCGGCATTGGCCTGCGCCGAGTTGGTGCGGATCGACAGGTCGGCAATGGCCTTTGCCGCACGCCTGTCGGCGGCCGTGAAATCGCGAAGGCCGCCGGCCCGCGCGTCCCTGACAAGTACGCCCATGCTGATGTTGTCCGAAATGGACATATCGAGGAACAGGCCGAGTTCCTTGCGGTCCTCGGTGAGGTAGGCGATGCCGGCATCGAGCGCCTCGCGCGGCGAGCCGATGGTTATGGGCTTGCCGTCGAGCTCCATCGTGCCAGCGCTGCGTTTGTCGGCGCCGAAGATCAGCCGGGCAAGCTCCGTGCGGCCCGAGCCGACGAGGCCCGCCAA
Organism: Mesorhizobium sp. CO1-1-11; assembly: GCF_020164995.1. Taxonomy (NCBI): domain Bacteria; kingdom Pseudomonadati; phylum Pseudomonadota; class Alphaproteobacteria; order Hyphomicrobiales; family Phyllobacteriaceae; genus Mesorhizobium; species Mesorhizobium sp. CO1-1-11. The sequence goes on along the minus strand of NZ_JAIUHE010000024.1, from coordinate 38,227 downwards.
TGCCAGCACCTCGCCCTGATGGAGATCGAACGAACAGTTCTTCAGCAGGTGCGCGTCGGACATGCCGCGCACCGAGAGCGCGATGGCGCGTTTTCCGTCTGGAGGGCGATGATCCTTCTTGTAGAAGGCGGAGAGATCGCGGCCGACCATCATCGACACCAGGCGCGAGGCGTTGAGGTCGGCGCGCTCGAGCGTACCGACATAGCCGCTGTCGCGCAGCACGCTGACGCGGTCGGCAAGTTGGTAGACTTCCTCCATGCGGTGGCTGATGTAGATGATGGCGATGCCTTGCGCCTTCAGCGTCGCGATCACCTCGAACAGGCGGTCGGTCTCGCGCGAGGTGAGCGATGTGGTCGGCTCGTCCATGACGATGATGCGCGCATTGGTCGACAGCGCCCGGGCGATCTCGACCAGCTGGCGCTCGCCGAGCGACAGGCCGGAGACCAAAGCGCGCGCCGAGAAAGAGACGCCGAGCCGGCCGACGATCTCGGTCGCGCGCCGGTTGCACTGGTCGCGGTCGACGATGCCGAAACGGCGCGGCTCGTTGCCGAGGAAGATGTTCTGCGCCACGGTCAGATTGGGCGCCAACGACAGTTCCTGATAGATCACCGCGATGCCGGCAGCACGCGCCTTGATCGGATCGCCCGTCGCGGCGGGCGCGCCATCGATCAGGATCTCGCCGCCGGGATCCGGCCGATAGGCGCCGGACAGCACCTTCATCAGCGTCGACTTGCCGGCGCCGTTCTCGCCCATCAGCGCATGCAGCTCGCCGGCGTGGACGCTGAGCGAGACGTCCTGCAGGGCACGGATCGCGCCGAAGGTCTTCGAGATGTGGCGCATCTCCAGCACCGGCTGGCGCGTAGCCTGCGTCCGCACCGCCGCGCTCATCGTGCACCACCCGCCGCCTTGGCGGCGGCACCATGCCCGGCAATGAGATCGCGCCAGGCGTCGCGATAGCCGGCAAGCCCGCCGAATCGTGTCGCCTGCACCGGCTCCGGCAGCTCGGCGGCGAAGTCGCGCCCCACGCTCTCGAAGGCGAGCGCGGCGGCACCCGTGGCGCTGCCTTCGAGCGAAGCACCTTGCAGGAAACCCTGGCCGGGACGCAGCTGCGCCAGCAACCCGGCGAGCAAGCCGCCAGTGTTCAGCCCGCCATCGACGATGACGGTATTGTCGGAATGGATGAGGTCGAGGCAGAGATCGATCATCAGCGCCACATAGAGCAGCGCCACGGCAGCGCGTTCACCAGCATCGGGCATGCGCCCGGCCAACCGGCCGGGGCGATCCGGCATCGGCCCGCCCGCCGCGAAGCTCGGCAGCGCCATGAGGTCTGCATCGATCGCCTGTTGGATCGAGCGATGCGGGATCGCGCCTTGCCAGTCGCAGCTTATGACGGCGAATTCGCGCCCGCCCATGAAGCGGATGGTCGGCACTGGAGCACCGTCGACATCGACATTGACCAGCATGTCGCGCTCACGGTCGAGCGCTTCGAGCGGACAGTCGGGGTTGAGCACGACGACCCAGGTGCCGGTCGACACGACAGTCAGCGGGCCGAGCTCCTGGCGACGATAGGCATGCAGCGCCGCATTGGAGTCGTGAACGCCGTTGTGGATGGCGACCGGGCGCCCGGCACCACCGAAGCGCTGCTCGCCGATGACGGCGCCGGCACGTTCGAAAGCCGGCATCTGGCCACGCCAGCCCTCGGCGTCGACCAGCGAGGAGAAATCACGTTTGCGCGGGGCCCACAAATGCGAATGGCAGCCGAGATAGGAGACCTCGCAGACCGGCCGGCCGCCAAGGCGCCAGCTCCAGTATTGGGGATAGCCAAGGATCCATTTCGCCGCCGCGAACGCGTCGGGATCGACTTCCTGCAGCCATAGCATGTGACGGCCATAGTTGAAGCCGAGCGGCAGGCGGGGAGAGAACGTCTCGCCGAAATCCGGGATGCGGCGGTCGATCCGCGCGGCAATTTCGGCCGGTGGCTCCTGTTCGTAGTCGAGGATCGGATGGGTCAGCGCCTTGTCGTCGACAAGAGCGAAGGTACAGCCATGGCCCGACACCATCACCCCTTCGACACCATGGTTTTCGACCGCGTCGGCGACGGCACCGAACGCCCAGTTATGGAGGGCGGCCTCGTCGAGCACGCTGAAGCCGCCTTGGCGCGCCCATTTCGGTTGCGTCCGGCGCTCATCGAGAATGCGTCCGTCCTTGCCGAAGACGAACAGCTTCGAATTGGTCTTGCCGAAGTCGAGCACCGCCACGTTCACGCGAGGGCTCCCGAGGTTGAAGCGATCCGCACCATGACGCCGGCGTCCTCCAGCATGCGCGCATCGGCATCGGAGAGCCCGTCATCGGTCACCAGCGTGCCGATGCGCGACAGCGGCAGCGCGACGTTGCGCGCGTGGATCGACAGCTTGCGGCTGTCGGCCAGCACCACGATCTGGTCGGCGCACAGGCTGAGCTCGACGATGGACCGCACCAGCAGCGGATGCGATTCCAGCAGCCCTTCCTGGTTGAGCCCCTGTGTGCCGAGAAAGAATTTCGAGGCATAGAAGGACGTCGCCTGGGTCGGCGAATGGATGATGCCGGGTTCACGGTGCAGGTCGCCGCCGGCAACCGTCAGGCTGCAATGGCCATGGTCGCTGAGATAGGCCGCGAGCGGCATCGAATTGGTGTAGAGCCGGATGTTGCGGTCGGCGAGCTTGACGCCTAGATGGAAGCAGGTCGAGCCGCCATGGACGATGACCGCGTCGCCATCGCGCACCATGGTCGCGGCGACCGCCGCGATCTGCCGTTTGGCCTCGACGGCAAGGTCGCGGTTCTCGTCATAGGGCCGGGCATAGGCGACGCCCGCATGCGAGGCGCCATCGAGCGCCGAAATGCCGCCATAGACCTTGCGGGCCTCACCGGCCTCGTCGATCCGGTCGATATCGCGCCTGACCGTCGCCGCCGAAACGCCGAGCCGCTCCTGCAACTCGCGCACGGAGGCAAACGGGCGATCCCGCAGCAATTCGACGATCTGACGCTGGCGGCCGAGGTCGCTCAACCTTTCCTCCCTGACGCCATTTCTATGGCAATTGGTGCAACTTACTCAACATTAGTTGGATTGCAAGCCGCTTTTGACGATAGTAGATCACTATTGACGCAGATCACTCACATCTGCGATACCAACGCCAACACCGGTCCCGACGATGGGATTTTGTGCAAGCGTTGGAGAAAAGGGCCATGGCAACCCAAGCTGATGCACAGGAACTGGCTGCCTTGCGGGCGCTTTCGGCCAGCATCGGGCTGAACCCGCATATGACGCAGGCGGCGGGCGGAAACACCTCGCTGAAGGCCGGCGACACGCTGTGGATCAAGGCTTCGGGCACCTGGCTGAAGGACGCGCTCAGCGACGACATCATGGTGCCGGTGGCGATGGCGCCGCTGCTGGAGGCCGTCGACCGGCGCGACCCGGCCGCCGACAAGCCACAGGCTTTCGCCATCGAAGACCTCAATCCGCGTGGCCTGCGTCCGTCGATCGAGACCACGGTGCATGCCTTGATGCCACAACGCGTGGTTCTGCACGTCCACTGCGTCGACACGATTTCGCTGGCCGTGCAAGCCGATGGCGAGGCCGAGGTCGCCAGGCGGCTGGGCGGCATCGAATGGGCCTGGGTGCCCTATTTCCGGCCGGGCCTGCCGCTCGCCCGTGGCATTGCCGAGAGATTGCGACCCGGCGTCGACGTACTGATCCTTGGCAATCACGGACTGGTGGTCGCCGCGGAAACCGTCCCCGACGCGCAGGCCTTGCTGCACCGCGTCCGGTCGCTGCTGGCGCGGCCAGCGCGCGCCACCGCCGCACCCGACATCGCCGCCCTGACGACGCTAGCCGGCGACTACCGGTTGCCGGCGGATATCGAAGCGCATGCTGTCGCGATCGATGCGGAAAGCCTGGACATGGCCGAGGCCGGCAGCCTCTATCCGGACCATGTCATATTCCTTGGCCAGGGCTCGGTCGTGGCGAGGCCGGGCGAGGACGTGGCCGGCGTCGTCGCGCGCCTCGGCGCGGCGCCCGCGGCCATCCTGTTTCCCGGCGCCGGCGTGCTGATGCGCGGCGACGCCAGCGCCGGTGCCGACGCCATGCAGCGTTGCCTGGCCGACGTGACCGCGCGCGTGGATGGCAAGGCGCGGCTGAACTATCTCACGGCCGCCGAGAATGACGAACTGGTCAACTGGGACGCCGAGCAGTATCGCCAGAAGCTCAACGCCGCCGGCACGGCCTGACAAGGAACGGACGACATGACGCCACTTGTCGTCGGCATCGACATCGGCACCTCCGGCGCCCGAGCGGTCGCCATGCGCCAGGATTTTTCCATTGCCGCCCAATCCGCCGTGCCTCTCGACAGGTTCGGCCCGAACCCTCGCGATCCCCGGACATGGTGGCAAGCGGTCCAGGCGGCGCTGGCCGGGCTGCTTTCAAGCATAGACCGTGCCACGGTCCGCGCCATCGCCGTCGACGGCACATCGGGCACGCTGCTGCCGGTCGACACTGATGGGCGGCCCCTGGCCGAGCCGCTGATGTACAACGACAAGGTCGATGACGGAGACATCCTGGCCATTGTCGCCCGCGAGGCGCCGGAAACGAGCGCCGCCCACGGGCCGACTTCAGGCCTCGCCAAGGCGCTCCGATTCCAGCGTCTGCCTGGCGCGGCGGCCGTGCTGCACCAGGCCGACTGGATCGCCGGCAACCTGTCCGGACGCTTCGACGTCAGCGACGAGAACAATGCGCTCAAGACCGGCTATGACGTCGAGGCCCGCCGCTGGCCGGATTGGATCGCGGCCACCGGCATGCGCATGAATTTACTGCCTGATGTCGTCGAGCCGGGCGAGGTCAGCGGCACGCTTACCACGGCCGCCGCCGCGCTTTTCGGCCTGCCGCGCGATGTGGTTGTGGTTGCCGGCACCACGGACGGCTGCGCCTCATTCCTGGCGACGGGCGCTGCGGCAGCCGGCGACGGCGTCACCGCATTGGGTTCCTCGCTGACCATCAAGATCCTGTCCGACCGGCCGATCTCGGCGCCGCGCTTCGGCATCTACAGCCATCGTCTTGGCGACACCTGGCTGGCCGGCGGCGCATCGAATTCCGGTGGCAAGGTGCTGGCGCGGCATTTTCCGCTCGCGCGGATCATCGAGCTCAGCACCATGATCGACCCCGCGACCGAGACCGGCCTCGACTACTATCCGCTTGGGACGACTGGCGAACGGTTCCCCATCGCCGATCCGGCGCTCCCCCCGCGCCTCGTCCCGCGCCCGGCGGATGATGCCGACTATCTCAAGGCGATGTTCGAAGGCATGGCCGCGATCGAAGCGCTCGGCTATCGCCGGCTTGGCGAGCTCGGCGCGCCGGCGCTGACTTCGGTGCGCAGCGTCGGCGGCGGCGCGGCAAATCCGGCGTGGAGCGCGATCCGGCAGCGTAAGCTCGGCGTTGCGTTCTTGCCGGCTTTGTCGGACGAGGCCGCTGCCGGAGCGGCGCGCCTGGCGTTGAAGGGTGCGAACGAGGTGGGGCTGCTATGAGCGGGAAACTGGCTGAACGCCTCGACGGCATCGGACCGCTGGAGGAGCGCTACCAGGTCTTCCTGGTCGACCAGTTCGGCGTGCTGCATGACGGCTCGGCCCCCTATCCCGGTGCGGTGGTGGCCTTGGCGGCACTGAAGCGCGCCGGAAAGACCGTGGTGCTGGTCTCCAACTCCGGCAGGCGCGCCAAGCCCAACGAAGACCGTTTGCTGAGGCTCGGCTTCGAGCCCGGAAGCTGGGATCATTTCGTTTCCTCCGGCGAGGTGGCGTGGCGATCCTTCCACGAAATGGCGGCGACCGGAGCGTTGCGGCCCGGCACGAACTGCCTGTTGATCAGCCGCGATAATGACCGCACAGCGATCGAGGGCCTGCCTTTTGTATTGACCGGAACCGGCGATACCGCCAACCTGGTACTGATCGCGGCCAGCGAGGGCGACCGCTACGACCTCGACCATTATCGCCGCTTGCTGGCCCCGGCGGCGGCGCGAAAAGTGCCATGCTTCTGCACCAATCCCGACAAGATCATGCTGACGGCGGTCGGGCCCCGCTTCGGCGCCGGCGAGATCGCCGATCTTTACGAGAGCCTGGGCGGCAGCGTCACCCGCATCGGCAAGCCCGGCCCGGCGATCTTCGAAGCGGCGCTCGCGCTCGCCGGCGAACCAAAGCGCGGCAGCGTGGTCTGCGTCGGCGACAGCGTCGAACACGATATTGCAGGCGGCAATGGCGTCGGCATCGCGACGGCACTGGTGATGGGTGGGATATTGGCCGACACGCCTGACCTCGCCGCTGTCTTCGATGAGCATAAGGCCTGGCCGGACTATACGATGGGGTCCTTCAGCTTTCGCTGACCGCCGCCAGAATCCGCCTTGCACTCTCCTCGTCGGTGATCAGGATTGTGGGCGCAATCAGGTTCATTGCGCCGAGCAGGGCGTCGGTCTTCTCCGCGCCGCCGGAGGTCAGAATGCGGATTGGCGCCTTGCGCAGCCGGTCGACATCCACCGACATCACATGGTTGTTGACGGGATGATCGACCAGATCGCCATTGCGGTCGTAGAAGTGGAACAGGAGGTCCCCGACGGCGCCGCGCGCCAGCAGCGCCTCCCGGTCCGCTTCCCTGAGGAAGCCGCCGCGCGAGAAGGTGGTGGCCGAAGCGATCCCGCCGACACTCAGCAGAACGGCGTCGAGCGCGTCGGCCATTTCAAAAACCTCCTGCAGGCCGCAGCGTTCGATCAGCGCGATCTTGGTCTCGACGCTGTCGACGACGGCTGGCGTCGGCATCAGATAGCCGTCGCCCTGGAAGATCTGGGCGAAGCGCCAGGCGAACTCGGCCGGGTTGACCCGGCGCGCGACGCCGACGCCGCCAAGCAGCGAAATCACCTTGAAATCGGTCAGCGATTTGGCGCTGATGAACGGCAAGGTGTGGAACAGCGTATTGCCCCAGCCGACACCGACCTGCATGCCGGATTTCATAGCGTCGGACAGGAACATGCCGGTCTTGGCGGCTATTGCCGGGATCGGATCGGCACTGGCCGCCGTCAGCGGCGCCACCAGCGCCTGCTGGAGGCCGAAGGTCTTTTCCAGCGCGCGCTCCAGCCGCACGATCTCCAGAAGCTCGCTCTCGATGGTGATCTTGACCTCGTTGCGCGACCGCGCCTCCGCCAGCATGCGCACGATGGTGACGCGGCCGACGCCGAGCACATCGGCGATCTCGTTCTGCGTCATCTGCTCGACGAAATACATCCAGGCGGCGCGGATCCTGAGGCGGTCCGTGCGGCTCTCGCTGACGATCTGCTCGGTCGCTTCCGCTCCTGCCCGCCTTTCGTCGGCCCGCCTTTCCTCGGGCTGTCTTTCCACGATTTGTCGTCCCCTGGCCAATCATCCCTCCCCCGCGGCGGACGAGTGCGCCGTCGCCGATTCTGCATGCTGGTCTAGTATCGCCTATTGATCTACCAATCGATAGGAACAATGTAGAGTCGGTGGTGCCCGTCGCAGGTGGCGCCGCACGGCACATTCGAGGCTAACCGCGATGCTCCGACAAATCTCCGAAGATGTCCGCGTCAACCTCAAGGACCGGCTGCGGGAAGTCCGCGACATCATCCGCCAGAGCCGCCATGACGGCGCCAGCGAGGCCAGCCTGCTGCGCGAAGCAACCAGCCATCTGCCGCCATTTCCGGGCAAAGGCATCGAAGGCCTGCTCAGCCATGCCGCGAGTGCCGTCGACGAAGCGCTGTCGATCGCCGAATCCTTCGTCCCGCACGAGCGCCCGATAAGAGTGGATGGAACGACCGTAAAAGGCCTCGCCACCTATTTCCCGGCCGGTGACGAAGACCAGCAATTGAGCGCCGAGCGCCTGTTCCGGCGCGACATGTACTATCTGACCAAGGCAGTGCTTGCCGGGCTGAAGATCGACCACGCCCGTATCCATGAAGCCGGGTTCGCCGCCGTCCACGCGGCCATGCGCAAGCGCCATGGCGAATTGTTGGCTGCGCTGGCCGCGCCGGGTGCCGGACTGCAGGCCATCGCGGCCATCTGCGCGGCACTGCTGGTCGAGTTGCTCAACCAGCGTCCGGTCCGCTTTGGCGAAGCCGCGCCGGAAACGAGCGCTGCCGGCGGCCAGGCGCTCGACGTAAGCTGCCTGGCGCCGGTCGTCCTGGCCTGCGGCCTGGCGACCACCGGTCGTGACGGCGCGCCGGAGCCCGACATGCTGGAAATCGCGATTCTGGCGGCCGACATACGTCATGAGCGCATTGCCCAGGCCTGCGCCAAGGCGAGCCCGGTCGATGAATTGGCACCTGTGTTCGCCACCTTGCTTGCGCATCTGCCGTAAGCTCCAGCGGCGGTTGCGGGAACTACTCCCCGGCTGCCATCGCCGTGATCGTCTTCTTGGCGCGCTGGATCGAGGCCGGGCTCATCGACAGCTCGGTCAGGCCCATCTCCAGGAAGGCCGGAATGAGATCCGGCCGGCCCGCCGCTTCGCCGCACATGCCGACCATGATGCCGGCGGCGACGCCGGCCTTGGCCGTCAGCCCGATCGCCGACATGACCGCCGGATTGGTGACGTCGTTGAGCTTCGCAACGGTCGGGTTGAGCCGATCGGCCGCCATGATGTACTGGGTCAGGTCGTTGGTGCCGATCGAGAAGAAAGCCACTTCCTTGGCCAGTGCCGGGGCGATCAGCACGGCGGCCGGGGTTTCGATCATCACGCCGAGATCGAACGTCGCATGCGGCACGCCTTCGGCCTTGAGTTCGGCGGCGCATTCGTCGACAAGAACGCGCGTCTGCCGCACCTCGCCAAGATCGGAGACCATCGGCAGCATCACCTTGATGTTGCCGTGCACGGCGGCCCTCAGCAGCGCCCTGAGCTGGCGCTTGAAGATATCGGGCCGGTCGAGGCACATGCGGATGCCCCGCCACCCGAGGAAGGGGTTCTCCTCGTCGGGGAACTCGATGCCGGCGATCGGCTTGTCGCCGCCGATGTCGAGCGTGCGCACGATGACCGGATAGGGTGCGAAGGCCTTGGCCAGCGCCGCATAGGTCTCGGCCTGCATGTCCTCCGACGGAAGGTGCATATGGCGCATGAACAGGAGCTCGGTGCGGAACAGGCCGACACCCATGGCGCCGGCCTCTTGCGCTGCCTCGATCTCTTCCAGCGAGCCGATATTGGCCGCGACCTCGATGACCCTGCCGTCCGCCAGCTTCGGCGTCACCGTCTTGAAAGCCGCAAGGCCGGCACGCTCCTTCGCCGCCGCTTGGACACGACCGGCGAAATCGGCGCGCGTCGCCGCATCGGGGTCGATGATCACCTGGCCGCTGTTGCCGTCGAGCGCCACCTCTTGTGCCGTGCGCAAGAGGTGGATCCGGTCGCCAAGGCCGAGCACCGCCGGAATGCCATGCGAGCGGGCGATGATGGCGATGTGCGAGGTGGCGCCGCCATGGCCGCACACCACGCCGCCGATGCGTTTCAGCGGCGCCCGCGCCAGATCCCAGGCGCCGATATCGTCGGCGATCAGGATCGCACCTTGCGGGATGTTTTCGAGACTGACGTCGTCCTGGCCAAGCAGCACCAGGCTGATCTGCCGTCCGACCGCATGGATATCGTCCGCCCGCGCATTGAGATAATGATCGTCGACGGCGCTGAAATCGGCGGCGATGGTGGAGGCGGCGGTGATCGTGGCCGAGACCGCGTCATTGCCGCCCCTGATTGCCTTCTCGGCCTCGCCGGTCAGGCTGTCGTCGGCGGCGATATCCCTCAGCGCCGCGACGATGCCCCGGTCACCGGCCGACAGACTGTCCTGCGCCAAGGCCCGGTCCATGCGTGCCTGGACGGCGGCGACGGCGGTGCGAAACCTGTCGATCTCGCCGGCGATCTCATCGGCCTGCAGCATGCGGCCCTGCCCGGCGATGTCGGGCGGGAAATGTGCAAAAGCCGGCCCGATGGCGACGCCCTCGCTTGCGGCGACACCGCGCAAACCACTGCTTGCTTCGCCTGATGCAGCCGGCGCGGACCGTGGCGCTGGCGCGAGTGCCGCTTCCTTGCCCTGGTCATTGGCTGGAGCGTGGGTGTCTTCGTCGTCGAGACCCGCCTTGGGGTTCTCGAGATAGCCGATCAGCGCCTCGATCGCCTCGATGGCGTCGGCGCCGTTCGCCCGCACGGTGACTTCCTGGTTTTCCTTGACCGCCAGCAGCATCAGCTTGACCGAACTCTTGGCACTGACCGCCTTGCCGTCCTTGACCAGTTCGACGTCGGATTCGAAAGCCTTGGCGAGCTTGACGAAGCGCGTGGCGGGACGGGCGTGCAAACCTTCATGCACTCTGACGATGGTCGAGCGTTCCATGGCAAATACTCTGCTTTTTTGGGCGCCAAAGCCAGACTGGCTGGGCGCGAATGCTTTCAGGCGGCGATGGTGATGATCGCGTCTGTCTTCAGCGCTGACACGAGGGCTTGCGTATCGACCTGCGATGCGCAGATCTCGCCCGGCCTTTCGGCCTCGCTGGCGCCGTTGAACGAGATGACGACGTGGCCCATCTCGAGCACCTTGCTCCAGGCGCTGGAGCCGACGGCGGTTATGACAGCCGAAACCGGGCCAAGGGTGATCGACGCGCCCTTTTCAGGCGCGCCGTCGCTGGGTCCGATCTCGGCCTTGTGGAGCACCGAGACCTCGGCAAGCTCCGGTGGGGAGCCATCCGCGAACAGGATGACCACGCCGCCCTCGGCGAGGTCCGCCACTTCGGGTCCTATTGCCGTGACCCGCGTCTTGAGAAGAACCGACATATGGCGAACCTCGTTATTTCTGCTGTTTAGAACACGATCAGGGAGACGACCCAGGCGATCAGCACCGAGACCGGACCCATGATCTGGCGGCTGATGAGCACCGCCGGCACGCCGATTTCGATGGTTTTCGGCTTGGCTTCACCCAGTGCGAGGCCGACGGGAACGAAGTCGCAGCCCACCTGGGTGTTGTAGGCAAACAGAGCCGGCAGCGCCATCGCCGGAGAGATCGTGCCGTTGGCAATCTGCGGGCCGATGATGGCGACGCCGATAACCTGCGCGATGACAGCGCCTGGGCCCAGGATGGGCGACAGGAACGGCAGGCCGCAAATGGCCGAGATGATCAGCAGGCCGACGATATTGTTGGCCAGCGGACCCATCGGCTGCGCCAGCACGTCACCGACGCCGGTATACAGGATCAGGCCGATGAGCATGGTCACGAAGGCCATGAACGGCAGCACGTTGCGGATGACCTGATCGATGGTGCGGCGGCCGGCATTGAAGAAGATGCCGACGACACGACCCATGACGCGGCCGATCGTGCTGATGAAACCGATCAGGCCACCCTCGCTGGGCAGCGCCGTCGGCGTTGCTGTGTTGTTGGTCGAACTCATCGATGCTGCTCCCCCTGCAGTCGTGACCGCCTCGGACCCGTCCGCCATTGTGACGTCGGCCGGCTTGACGCCCGAAACGTAGATATCCTCGGTGATGAACTGGGCGAGCGGCCCGGACTGTCCGACCGGCGTCAGGTTGACGGTCGGGATACGCTTGCGCGGATAGACGCCGCATCGTGCGGTGCCGCCGCAGTCGACGACGACAACCGCCATTTCGCTTTCGATCGGCGGCGCCTTGAAGCCGTCGACGGCTTCAGCGCCGGTCATATCGGCGATGAGCTGCGCCACCGGATGAATACCACCACCGGTGACGGAAACAACCTTGCTGCGCTGTTCGGTCGGCTCGATCACAAGCGGACCGCCCCACCCTGTTTTGCCGCGGGTGATCCGTACGGCTTTGTATGTCTTGGCCATGATGTCCTCCCCGCCCTTACAGCTCGACGCCCTGGCGGCGTGCCATGATGGCGGTGATGCGCTCGGTCAGCATGCCCTTGAGCAGGATGACGACGAGGCCGACGATGGCGTACCAGATGGCAACCTTGACATGGTAGCCGGCGGCGATGACGCCGCGCTTCTCGAGATCGAGCAAGGCCACGAGCATGCCTCCCCAGACGAAATATTCGCCAGGGTTGATGTGCGGAAAGAGGCCGAGCGGCGGATGCACGTAGGACACGGCCGCGTCATAGAAGGCCGGCTTGTGCTTTTCTTCCAGGAACGAGCCGAAGGTGTAAGCCATCGGGTTGGTGAGGAAGAACACCGCCAGCAGCGGCAGCACGGTGTAGCGGGTCAGCGCGATGCGGCCAGCGCCACGCGCCAGACCGTGGACCCGCTCTTCGCCGACCAGTTCGGTGACGGCGTAAAAGGCGGTCATCAGCACCACAAGCGTCGGGATGATGCCGGTGACAAAGCCGGCGAAAACCTCGCCGCCCTTCTGGAAAATGCCGATGAAGTACTTGCCGATGGCAGTCAGCCAGCCAAGCTGCTCTTCCTGCTGCACGTTTTTCAGCTGTTCCTTCAGCTGATCGGCGGTGACCGGCCCGCTGTCGGTCTGCGCCTGCGCCAGGATCACGAGATGATCGGAAGCATGCTCGACGGCGAGCCTGCCATGCAATGCAGCATCCGAGACCATGGCACCCGCGACATGCAAATTGTGCACGGCCATGTCGGCATGCTGCGCCAACAACGAAAATACAGACATTTCTCCTCCTTATGCCGGCCCGCCGGTTGATCCCAGTCGGCGCACGGCCTCCTCTATGCCCTTGCTACATTCAAGCCGGCCAAACCCGGCTTCTTCCCCGGCTCCGACCGTGCTTTGTCGATCTGTTCGATCGCCCGCTTCACGGCCTCGGCCACACCGGGTTCCCCCTCCCCCATGATCGCAGGGTTGGACCGGAGTCGATCGAGGGGAACGCCCTCGAATTCTTCATGTCGCTTGAATTTGGTGAACACGGAACGGCCGCTCATCACCATCATGCGGCGCACGATCAAGTCGGGCGTAACCACGACCAGCGCGATCGTTCCCTTGGCAAATCGGCCGCGAAAATTGCCGGCTCCGACGAAGCCGTCCTTGTACTGGTCGGTGACGCCCCGGAAGACATCCGAATAGTGCCGCATCTGCAGCCAGACGCCGAGCGACTGCAACGCCCACACAATAACCAGCAGAAGCAGTCCCCACTGCCAAATCGCCATTCGGTTTTCCTCCCGAAGCCTCAGTCGAGGCGCACCTTGGACCGGCGCACGACAACAGCAAAGTGAGAACATTTGTTTCCGCGAATGTCAATATGTATGATATTGACCTCAACCACAGTCATCCACAGGGCCGCCGCGCGATTACGGCGGGGGCACGACTGTGCTAACCTGTGGGGAAACGGGATACAGGAAATGGAACTGCCCTTCAGGGATGAACTGGCCCTCATGCCCGACCTGCGCCACCGGCTGCGGCAGTTGCGCTGGTTCCGCGCCACCTTCCGCGGCAGCGCCAAGGTGGTCTCGGACACATTCGGCGTACGCTTCGAAATCGACGAGGCGAAGCTGACCCGGGCTTTTCTCGACTGGGTCGAGGTCATGGAAGCGCAGAAGCGCTTTGCCGCGATCGACCGCGCCGATTTCATCGTCTTTGCCGCCGGCCTCGTGCTGCGCGAACTGATAAAACAGGCGCCGGCAAGGGAAATCTCCGGCCTCACCCAGCTCATCGAAACGGATCAGAATGCCGGCACGCTGGACATCATCCGTTTCTGGCCGGAAGGCTTTCTCTACACCAACTACTGTGTCTCGGTGATTTCGGCGATCTACGAGCAGGAGTTTGGCTCGGCGCCCAGTATCGACAAATGCGCCGACGACCTGCGCACCTGGTGGTCCTATCGCGAGAACGTCACCGAAATACCGGCCTATGCCGTGGCTTTCCTCGACCGCTTCCTGGGGGCGGAACCGAACTGGATCACGCCCGATCGCGCACAGTCGCGGCAGGCCATGCAGCGGGCGCTGGGGTCCTCCCGCGCCAGCGACGTCTTGCGCCAGCTTTGAATTGGCCTCTATTACCCCCTATCCACGAGGCCGAGCGCGCCCGCTATTGAACATTTGACTTTTTGTCGATAGCGATGTGCGAATTCTGACAGAGGCCGGGAGAAACGCGTGGCGCCGTCAAGACTGATCATTTTCGATTGCGACGGCGTTCTCGTCGACAGCGAGCCACTGGCCGCCAAGGCCTATGAACGTGTCTACGATAAGCATGGCATGCCGGGCGTTCACGGCGGCATCATCGCCCAGTGCGTCGGCATGAAACAGGCCGACATCATCGTCAGGATCAAGGAGTTGACCGGCCATCAGTTTCCCGCGTCGGCCGACGGCGATATCTGGGCCGAGACCAAGGTGCTTTTCACCGAAGAGTTGAAGCCAACGCCTGGAATAGGCTCGTTTCTGGAAACGCTTGCCGGCGGCCGCTGCGTTGCCTCCTCGTCCTCCATCGAGCGTATAAACCACAGCCTGGCGGTGACCGGATTGGCACGCTTCTTCGGCGATGCGATCTACAGTTCCTCGATGGTCAAGAACGGCAAGCCGGCGCCGGACATCTTCCTTTTCGCGGCTGCCAGGATGGGCGCCAAACCAGCCGACTGCATCGTCATCGAGGATTCGCCTTTCGGCATCCAGGGCGCGGTCGCCGCCGGCATGACGGCGATCGGCTATACCGGCGGCGGTCATACTTATGCCGAGCATGCCGCACGGCTGACGGCGGCCGGTGCCGATCTCGTCTGCGCCGACTGGCATGAAGTTAGCCGGCAATTGGCTGGACTTGGTGTGCCAGCCTAAGTGGCAGAGACTAAAGAGGATGGTTTGGCGGCCATTCGCTGCGTGGAATCTCGGAGCCGACGCGGAAGCCGAACGACAGGACCCTGGTCGCATCGGTATCCACCTCGCATCGGAAGCTCAGTTGGTACCATGTGGTTGTCGTGCTGAAGGCCGCTTCGGGGCGGTCGAGAACATTGCCGGCTTTCAGCGGAATCGTCGGCAGCCATTTGGGAGAATAGTCGGCACCCTGCAGCTCCTGGTCCAGCACGTTGGCGCAAAGGGTCGCAACGCGCTGACTGCGAGGTACGCCGCTCATGGAACTCGTGGCCAACGCGTCGCCGGTAGCGCCCTGCGAGTAGAGTTTCCGAACCCCCGGAAGACCGGAATACATTGGTGATCCAGCACCTGCGTCGTTCGTGGAATTTGAGGCGGTGGCTTTTCCGGCCCGGGACTTCAGGGCTTTTTCAGACTTGAACTTCATCGTCTTGACGACTTTGGCCTTGGGCTTTTCGGTCGCGGCCCCGGTCTTGGCGTCGCTCTCGGCTGGCGACGGCTTTGGCTCTACGGCTGCTTGCTGATCGGAAGCTTTTGGCGCAGCCTGCTGTTTATCAGCGTCTTCCGTGACCTGCTTTTCCTCGCTCGGCGTGGGCTTGGTGACGGTCGGCTCGGTTGGCGGATTCTCATCGGCTTTGCTCGCATCCGGCCGCTGCTCCGCGTTTGCCGTCGCTGCAGGCTTGTTCTCGGCGGACTTGGGCACGACCGGAGGCTTCGAGGCCTCATCCTTTGCAGGCGACGGCGCATTGTCCTTGGCCGCCCCCCCATCCAGGGATTTCTTCGGTCCGGTATCTTTGTCGCCATACTGAAAAACGCGCTTCAAAGCGGTGTCGTCAGGTTGTTTGCGCGGCTGTTCGGGTGGCTTTTCAACCTTATGCTCGGGGGGTTTATCAGCCTTAGGTTCCGGCGGCTTCTCGGCTTTGAGCGGCTGCGGTTTTGGCTTGTCGGGCGGAGGCACGAGCGCGACGCTTATCGGTTGCTCCTGCTGGGGCTCTTGTGAGGCTTTTGACAGGCCGTAGATGAAGAACGATGCGACAAGCGCATGCAGGACCAGCGATGCGGCCAAGGCCCACAGCAGATTCCGGCGCCATTCGCGTGTCTCATCCTTCATCTCTTCCGATGTGGAATGAAATAGCGGCGGCTTCAAGCATAAGCACCGGATTGACGCCATTTAGCCGCTGACAGCTTGGTGATCTGGGGGATGCCGCGCAGGGAGATCGGCTAGCTTTGCCGCCAGCGTGGGATTCCGTCCAGAAATCCGTCGTCCAGCCGCGTTTCCCCAAACCAGTTCAGCCGGTTGATGCTGACGAAACCCGCATCGATCGCGGCGTTTTCATCCCCCGGTTCGCTTGCATGGGCCCGGCCACGCGGCACCGTAATGATCGTGCGATCCCCGGCGCTTTCCACCACCTCGGCCGTGCGGCCGATCTTGTCGCGGCCGATGCGCGGCTGGCGAATTTCGGCCGGCAGCGCGGTCGGCAAGTTGACGCTCAGCCAATGGCCCTCTGTCGCCCAATCGGCACGCGCTTGCCAGAGCGAGGCGATCAGCTTGCCAAGCCATTCGTCGTCGGCAGCGCCGAAGTCAGGATTTTTCACGCGCGAAAAGCCGATCGCGGGTATGCCCCAGAAACTCGCTTCGCGGGCAATACCCAGTGTGCCGGAATAGGCGATATCCTCGGCGACGTTGCGGCCGTCATTGATGCCCGACAATACGAGGTCAGGCTTCGGTTCATCAGCGAATAGCCACGTCATGGCGCTCACCACGCAATCGGCTGGCGTGCCCGAGCACGAATACCAGTTCGGCTTGACGCGCCGCATCGTCAGCGGCCTGGCGATGGTCAGCGACGAGCCGGCGGCGGTGCGCTTGCCGTCCGGCGCGACCACCCAGACATCGTCGCTCAACCCGAGGGCGGCATTGACCAGACGGGCAAGACCCGGCGCTTCGATGCCGTCATCGTTGCAGATCAGGATTCTCATGATGCGCTTCCTTGCCCCACCGTGATGCGTTGACCCGTACGGCATTGCGTGAGCAAGGACGGAATATGGCTTTTCAACTCGCCCAGAAGATCGGGCGCGCAGGAATGGCCCAGCGCCCTGGGGCGTCCCGCCTTCTCCCAGATGCCGACATTGCCCGACAGTGTCGGGTGGGTGGGCATGCGTATCCAGTCCGCCCGGCCGGCCTTGTGCATGAGATCGGCCGGAGAGCCCAAAGGCAGATGCCCGGTGAGCAACACCGGAAACCCGGCATCGTCGGCGCGAGGCAAAAGGTGCGACGACGGGCCAGCCTCGCCCATGCCGTCATTGGCCAGCAGGGGCAGCGAAGGCAGCGGGTCGGCATCGCTCCAGTCGGCCGCGCTTCGCAGGCGGGCAAGCAAAAGCTCGGAAATGCCCGGCAACAGGGACGCGGTCGCGCCGATCTGCGCTTCCAGCGACGAACGCATGCCGGCATGGACGGCGAACGACCCCGGCAAGGCCGCGATCAGTTCCAGCGATCGGCCAGACAGCGGCGTCGGCAACAGGCATCCCTGCGGATGCCGCGCCACCCATTCGGAAATTTCTTGCGCCCGGGCAGCCCCCGGCACGGGATCCGCCCCGTAGGAGGCATCGAAGACCAGGAGATCGCAATGCGGGATCGTGTCCATGACGAACACATTGCTGTCAGGCACCACATCGGCCGAATAGGCGATGCGGCTTGTCCCGTCGTCGACGGCGAACCAGACCCCGCCGACGACGTGACCTGAACGTCCCGTGCTGACTACGAAATTGCCGCTAGTGAGTGTGTCGCCTGGTTCGAAGAGTTCGATGCGGTTTTCAGGCAAGGGAAATCGCCTGAAATCCTCCGGCTCGGCATAGGCGGCAAGCGTGGCCGGCGCCTCGGCACGGGTCTCCGCCGTCATGAAGATCGGGCCGCTATAGCCCCGCGACAACAGCCAGCTCAGCGCGCCGACATGATCCTCATGGGCATGCGAAACAAAAACAGCATCGATGTCGTCGCTCGACCCGTTGAGCGCTGGATAGTATTCCGCCCCGGAAGCGCCGACCTTGATGCCGACATCGAGCAGGATGCGATCGTCGCCGCTGTTGACGGCGAGGCTGGTGCGGCCCTTTTCTCCGAAGCCGCCGGCAAGGTCCAGTATCATCACGAGGCTGTCCCCGCCGCCGGGATCAGCCAGCCGGATTTTATGCGCAGGCGCGCTTGCGCCCCGTTCTCCAGCACAACCGGATCGGGTTGCTCGAAATGCAAGGTGAGGTCGGGACCAGCGGTCGGCGCGAATTCAATCCGCGCCGCGCCGCCCTGATAGATCGCCCGCTTGACGAGACCATCGAAGCCCGAGGCATCGGCCGAAAGCTCGATATCGGCGGGGCGGCAGCAGATCTTGGCGCCGGCGCGCGGCCGCTCGCCAGGCCGGCAACGGACCACCAGCTCGGTTCCGAGAACCCGGACCTTGCAATGGCCGTTGTCCTCGCTGGCCAACACGTCCGCCGGAAGCAGAATGCCTTGCGAAATGAAGGAGGCCACCATCTCATTTGCCGGCTTATGATAGAGTTCACGCGGGGTGGCGAGCTGCGCCAAGCGTCCATGGTCCATCACCGCGATGCGGTCGGCCAGCGCCATCGCCTCGGCCTGGTCATGGGTTATGTAGACGATGGTCGTGCCGGTGCGCTTGTGGAAGGCGGCGAACTCGTCCTCCATCGAGGCCCTGAGATGGACGTCGAGATTGGCGAGTGGCTCGTCGAACAGCACCAGCGAAGGTGTCGCCACCAGGCAACGCGCCAAGGCCACCCGCTGGCGCTGGCCGCCGGAAAGATTGGCGGGCCGGCGCTCGCCCAGACCCTGAAGATTGACAAGGGCAAGCGCGTCTTCCACTTTTTGGCGCGCAACCGCCTTGTCGAGCTTGGCCACCTTCAGCGCATAGCCGATATTCTCGGCGACGCTCATATGCGGCCACAGCGCGTAATTCTGGAAGACGATGCCGACGCGCCGCTTTTCCGGCGCGACGCTGCCGCCGCTGTTCGACACGACATCGCTGCCGATGCGGATTTCGCCCGAGGTCACCTTTTCGAAACCGGCGACCAGCCGCAGCAATGTCGTCTTGCCACAGCCGGAGGGGCCGAGCACCGCCAGAAATTCGCCGTCAGCGACATCGATCGAAACGTCCTTGACCGCATCGAACTCGGCGAAGCTCTTGGTCACATGGTCCAGGGTCAATCGCGCCATGGCAGAACTCCGCTCGGAAGATGAGGGGCAAGCAGGTTGGTCACCAGCATCAGCACGAAGGTGACCGCGACCGTGATGACCGACATCGCCGCCGCGTAGTTGGAATCGCCGCCCTGCTCGAAGGAAAACATGACAACGCCGATGGTCTCCGAGCCCGACGACCACAGCAGCGCCGAGACGGTGAGTTCGCTGAGGGCCGTCATGAAGATCAGCAGGCCGCCGGCGATCGCCGCCGGCGCGACCAGCGGAAAGACGATGGTGCGCATGCGCGTGAACAGGCCGGCGCCCGCAACTTGTGCGGCTTCTTCGAGTGCCCGATCGATCTGGTGATAGCCGCTGATGGTCGGCCGCAAGGCCAGCACCAGGAAGCGGGCGAGATAGGCATAGAGGATGATCCAGACGGTGTTGTAGAGCTGGACGCCGGTCAGCGGGACGGGGCGCAGGAACAAGAGCAGCGAGGCGATCGCAAGCACCACGCCGGGCAAGGCATACGGCAGTTCGACTGAAAGATTGAGCAGCCGCACCCAGCGCTGCTTGCCCCAAGCGATGAGATAGCCGATCGGCACGGCGACGAGGACCGCGAAGAAAGCGGCAGCGATCGACAGCCAGAAACTGTTGAAGAAGGCGCGGCTGGCGGCATCATGCTCGAACAGCACGAAACGGTAATTGTCGAGCGTCGCCGTCTTGGCGGTGAGCGCGATGCCGTAGCCCGGCACCAGCGAGGTCAGCACCAGCCCGAACAGCGGCAGGACCAGCACCAGCACGATGAGCAGCCACATGCCGGCCTGGACGACCGGCCGCCAGCGGCCCAGTTCATAAGGTTCGGCCGGCAGCGATGTCGAGGAGATGCGGTAGTCGCGGCGGCGGCTCATCACCTCCTGGGCAAGGATGCCGGCCATGGCGATGATGCCGATCAGCACCGACAGGAACGCGGTCTCGCCGAGTACCGCCGGGCCCCCGCCGGCCAGCTTCTGATAGATGAGCGTCGGCAGCACCAGGTAGTTGGCGGGGATGCCGAGAAAGGCCGGAATGCCGAAATTGCCGACGCAGGAGACGAAAGCAAGCGCGGCCGCCGCCATGATCGACGGCGTCATCAAGGGCAGCACGATGGTGATCAGTACGGTGAACCAATTCGCACCGCCGGCGCGCGCCGCTTCGACCAGTTCGCGCGGCAGCTTGCGCAGGCCAGCACGCACCAGCAGGAAGACCAGCGGCCCGTATTGGACGCCAAGCAGCAGGATGATGCCCGAGGTCGAGTAGAGCGGGTTCTTCGTGCCGAGCGGCGGCGCCGCCCCGAAAAGCTTGAGGAATGGGCTGGCAGGGCCGAACAGTTGCAGCCAGGCCAGCGCCGTCACCTGCGGCGCGATCATCAGCGGCATGACGTAGCAGAGCACCAGGGCGCTTCGGCCGCGTATGTCTGTCAGCGAGACAAGCACCGCCACCAGCGTTCCCGACAGCACCGCCAGAAGAGTGCCGCCGATGCCCACGACCAGCGTATGCCATGTCGCGATCCAGGTTGCCGGGCTTCTCAGCCCGGCCTCCACGGCCACCGTCGACAAGACACCGCCGGGTGCCACGATCTCCTTGACGAGGCGCAGCATGGGCAGCAGCGAAAGCAGGACGATGACGACGGCCACCACCGCCGTCAGGACCATTTCCTGGCCCCGGCTCTCCCTGATACGTGTCGGCATGATTGCGTTTCCTGGGATCGGTCAGCGGGGCGGCCGGGCTCACCGGAACTGACGAGATGCCGTCGAGACGGCATCTCGCGGGGATCGACGGCTCAGCCGCCGAACAGGTCCTGGAACTTCGCCTTGTCGGCGTCGGTCTCGGCGACGATCGCCTTGGTGTCGAACGGCATCACCTTGACCTTGACGCCTTCCGGCAGCCAGTCGGGACGACCGACCGAGGCGCGTGCCGGCAGGTAACCCATCGACAGCGCCAGCTTCTGGCCTTCATCGGACAGAATGAAGTCGACGAATTTTTTCGCGCCGTCGACGTTCTTGGCGGTCTTCATGATGGCCACCGGCTCGGTCACCGCGGGCACGCCTTCACTGGGGAACACGAATTCGACGGGCGAACCCTTCTTCTTGGCGTTCATCGCCATGAAATCGACCAGAATGCCATAGGGCTTCTCGCCCGACGCCACCGACTTCAGCACCGCGCCATTGCCGCGCACGCTGACGGTGTTGTTGGTCTTCAGCTTCTGGAAGAAATCCCAGCCATAATTGCTGTCGCCGGCGAAGCCCGAAAGCAGGTAGGCGGCGGCACCGGAATAGAGCGGGCTCGGCATGACCAGGCCATCGGCATAGGCCGGCTTGGCGAGGTCCACCCAATGCTGCGGCTTTTCGGCGGCAGCGGTGTTGTAGACGATGCCGGTAGTGATCAGCTTGCTGCCGAAATAAGTCTTGTCGGCGTCATAGGCATCCGCCTCGATGCCGTCGAGCTTGGCCTCGGGATAGGCCAGCAGCCGGTCGTCCTTCTTCAGCAGTTCCATCGACACCGCGTCGGCGATCAGCAGCACGTCGGGCTGCGGGCTGCCTGCGGCGAACTCGGCCGCCATCTTGGTCAGGATGTCGCTGGTTCCGGAGCGATAGATGGTGACGTCGATGCCGGGCTGTGCCTTCTTGAAGGCATCCACGGTCTTGGCTGCGTCTGCCTCGGGCTGGGATGTGTAGAGCGTCAGTGTTTCGGCATTTGCCACGCCGGCAAACAAAGTTGCCGCGAGCGCCAGCTGACTGGCCAGCAGCTGGATGAATAGCGTCTTCATGAGACCTCCTGTCTTGTCTGTGCATGACCGGTCTGGCCCCTGGCCAGCACCCCGTCTCTTCCTCCCTGCACGGCGCATATGACTGGTGGATGACACAGCGCGTGAAACCAACAAAATATGTTCATATGTACGATGTCAATTACAAATGATCACAGCTGTGCGATAATCGGCCTGCCGCGAACCCGGCATCCGATTGACGTAAGAGCGGCCTTGCCCGGATGAGGACAACCGTCGGCCATGACACATGAGGGACGACATCCATGCCCACGCAAAAGCCCGTACCGGCTCGCCTGCCGATGGTCTCGTCGGACCTCAGCGTCAAGACGGCATGGCTCTATTATGTCGAGGGCTTCACGCAGGAGCAGATTGCCGAAAAGCTCGATGTCTCCAGGGTGAAGGTCATGCGTACGCTGGCCGCCTGTACCGCCGAGGGCATCGTCGTTACCATGATCAACGCGCCGACAGCCGAACAGGTGGCGCTTGAGCGGGAACTGGAAAAACGCTGGGGCCTCAACGCCGCCGTCGTCATCCCGACACCTTCGGTTCACGACCATCTGGAGAAGGCCATCGGCCACGCCGTGGCGGCCTATCTCGGCGAGCAGATGCAGGATGGCATGACGCTGGCGATCGGCGGTGGCGCCACACTGCATGCCAGCCTGGGTTTCCTCGCCCGCCGGCACTTGAAGCGCGCCTCGGTGGTGGCGCTTGTCGGCAGCCTGCCGCATTCGCAATGGATCAACCCGTCGATCGTGGCCGCCAAGGTCGCCGATGTGTTCGAGGTGGACAGCTATCAGATCACGGCGCCGGTGATGGTGGACGACCCCTCGCTGCGCGATCTCCTGTGGGCGCAGCCGACGCTGCAGGATGTGCGCCGGCGCGCCGCGGCGGCCGACATCGCATTGCTCACCGTCGGCGACATATCGCCCGATGCCACCATCTTCCGGCATGACATCGTGCCGTCATCGCTGATTACACCCTTGAAGGCAAAAGGCGCGGTCGCCAACATGCTATGCTATTTCGTCGATGCCGCCGGCAGGCTCGTCGATCACGAAGTCAACCGGCGCGTCATGGCGATCGACCTCGATGTTGTCGCCCATGTGCCGAATGTCGTGCTGGCCGCCGGCGGAAAGCGCAAGGTGGCGGCAATCCTCGCCGCGCTCAAGGCTGTCAACACCAATGTGCTGATCACCGACAGCGACACCGCTATAGCGCTGCTGGCCAAGGCCGGCTGAGATGCCTGGGTTTAAATCAACCCGCGCTCGCGCAAAAAATCCTCGACGCCGACATGGGTCATGGATTCGAATTCGGCGATCGCTTCGGCCACGCGTCTGCGCTGCCCCGCCAGCAGGGTGAACACCTGCTTCATCTCGCCCGAAACGCCAAAACGGCTCCAGCGCTCGGCGATATGCGCGGGCAGGCCGATATCACTGCAGAACGCATCGAGGCTGTCATAACCGAGGCTGACGACAAGCTGCCTTGTCTCTTCCGCCGACATGCGTGGCTCGAAAGCATGATCGTGCAGGCGCTGCGCCACCAGCTTGATGTCGGAAGGCGACGCGCCCATGACCCTGCCGAACAAGGTTTTGACGTCAGACGGGTCGAATGCAGGCATGTTGGCCTCCCTTGGTCGCGATCACCAGAGAACATGGGTCAAGGTTCGGTGCCTGACAAGTCGTTTCATCATAAGCCGGCGCATCATTGGCGCCGGCTTACGGCAGGAGCCTAGACCAGCATGCCCATCGGATTCTCGATCAGCTTCTTGAAGGCGACCAGCAGTTCGGCCCCCAGCGCGCCATCAACCGCACGATGGTCAGTCGACAGCGTCACCGACATCACGGTGGCGATCTTGATCTCGCCGTTCCTGACCACCGCCCGCTCCTCGCCGGCGCCGACCGCCAGGATCGTCGCATGCGGCGGGTTGATGACGGCGGCAAAGTCCTTGATGCCGAACATGCCGAGATTGGAAACGGCCGTCGTGCCGCCTTGATATTCTTCCGGCTTCAGCTTGCGGCTGCGGGCGCGGCTGGCCAGGTCCTTCATCTCGTTGGAGATGACCGACAGCGTCTTTTCATCGGCATGCCGGATGATCGGCGTGATCAGGCCACCGGGGATCGAAACGGCGACGCCGACATCGGCATGCCTGTGCTTGACCATGGCGCTCTCGGTCCATGAGGCATTGGCATCCGGCACCGCCTTCAAGGCCATCGCCATCGCCTTGATGACCATGTCGTTGACCGACAGCTTGTAGACGGGCGCCTCACCCTTGTCGGTCTTTTTCACCGGTGCCGCGGCATTGAGCTGAGTGCGTAAAGCCAGCAGCGCGTCGAGTTCGCAGTCGAGCGTCAGATAGAAATGCGGGATGGTGGTTTTTGCTTCGACCAGGCGCCGCGCGATGGTCTTGCGCATATTGTCGTGCGGAACGAGTTCGTAGGAGCCTTCCTCGAACAGTTTCATCACGTCCCCTTCTCCCTTGAGGGGAGGGTGGCCGGCCGAAGGCCGGTCGGGTGGGGTCGCTTCGACGGGGCTCGGCGCAAAAGCGGTGCCTCCTGAGGCGACCCCCTCCGTCCGCTTCGCGGACACCTCCCCCTCGAGGGGGGAGGAGAGTACCGCATCGATATCCGCCTTTACGACGCGGCCATGTGGGCCTGTGCCTGATATGCCGGAGAGATTCAGTCCTGCTTCACGAGCCAATCGACGCGCCAAGGGTGTAGCGCGGGTTTTCCCCTCCCCCTCGAGGGGAGGGTGGTCGGCCAAACGCCGGTCGGGTGGGGTCGGTTCGACCGGACTCAGCGCGAGGGCGGTGCCTTCTGAGGCAACCCCCTCTGTCGACTTCGTCGACATCTCCCCCTCAAGGGGTGAGATTGGCGCCTTGTCCTTATAAGCCTCGCCGTCAGCATAAATCCAAGCCACCGCCGATCCGACCGCGATATCGACTCCTTCCTTGCCGGTCACGTCGCGCAACACACCGCTGGCCGGAGCGTCGATCTCCATCGCGGCCTTGTCGGTCTCGATCTCGAACAGCACGTCGCCCTTCTTGACCGTGGCGCCTTCCTCGGCGAACCAGCGCGAAATCTGTCCGGTCGCCATATCCATGTCGACCTTGGGAAGAATGACTTCGGTCGGCATGGATCAGCGAACCCCTTTGACGAGGTCGCGCGCGGCGGTGACGATGTCGGGAACCTGCGGCACCGTCGCTTTTTCCAGCTCCGGATTGTAGGGGATCGGCGTTTCCGCACCGCCCAGCCGCACGATCGGCGCATCGAGATAGTCGAACGCCTCGCTTTCGGCGATCATGGCGCTGACCTCGGCGCCGATGCCCAACGTCTTGACCGCCTCATAGACGCACATCAGCCGCGAGGTCTTCTTGACGCTGTCGATAACGGTCTGCTTGTCCATCGGCCGAATGGTCCGGAGGTCCACGACTTCGACGTCGATGCCTTCGGCCTCCAGTGCGGCGGCGGCGTCGAGCGCCTTCTGCACCATGATCGAGGTGGCGACGATGGTGAGATCACGGCCCTCGCGGCGGATATCTGCCTTGCCGATCGGCACGGTGTAATAGCCTTCGGGCACCGGGCCCTTCATCTTGTAGAGCAGCTTGTGCTCGAAGATCATCACCGGATCGGGATCGGCGACCGCAGCCAGAAGCATGCCCTTGGCATCATGGGGCGTCGACGGCTGGATAACTTTCAGGCCCGGCACATGGCCAAGCCAGGCTTCCAGGCTCTGGCTGTGCTGCGCGGCGGCACCGGTACCGGAGCCGGCGGGAAAGCGCATCACGACGGGCACCGAAACCTCGCCGCCCAGCATGAAGCGCATCTTGGCAGCCTGGTTGACGATCTGCTCCATCGCCAGCGTGGCGAAATCGGAGAACTGGAATTCGAAGATCGGCCGCATGCCGGTCAGCGCGGCGCCGACAGCGACCCCCGCGCCGCCCAGTTCGGAAATGGGCGTGTCCAGCACCCGGTCCGCGCCGTAACGATCGACGAGGTCGCCGGTCACTTGGAAGGCGCCGCCATAGACGCCGATGTCCTCGCCCATCAGGAAGACGCGCTCGTCCATGTCCATGGCGATCGCCATGGCTTCCTGGATCGCCTGGGCGTAGCTTAGTTCACGCACCATCGCGTCCATCACGCCTGCTCCGTATACACGTAGTTGCCGGTCTCGCTGACGTCAGGCGACGGGCTCGCCTTGGCGAACTCGATGCCGTCGGCGATCTCCCGCGCCACCACCTCGCGGATGGCTTCGATGCCCGTGTCGTCGATGAATCCGAATTCCCGCAATTCGTTCTCGAACAGCGTGATCGGATCGCGGTTCGACATCCAGTCCTCTATTTCTTCCTTGGTCCGGTAGCGGTTGCGGTCGCTCTTGGAATGGCCGCGATGGCGATAGGTCTTGGACTCGATCAGCGTCGGCCCCTCACCCGCCCGTGCCCGCTCGACCGCCTTGTACGAAGCCTCGGCGACCTCGGAAAAGATGTTGCCGTTGACGATGACGCCCGGCATCGAATAAGCGGCGGCGCGGTCGGCGATGTTCTTGACCGCGGTGGACCGGGCAGTCGATGTCGACATGCCGTAGCCATTGTTCTCGCACACGAAAATCACCGGTAGCTTCCAGACCGCGGCCATGTTGAGCGCCTCGTGGAAGGCGCCTTCATTGTTGGCACCGTCGCCGAAGAAGGAGACGACAACCTTGCCGGTCTTCATCATCTTGGCGGACAGCGCGGCGCCGACGGCAATCGGAATGCCGCCGCCGACAATGCCATTGGCGCCGAGATTGCCCTTGGCGACATCGGCAATGTGCATCGAACCGCCGCGGCCCTTGCAGTAGCCGGTGGTCTTGCCGAAGAATTCCGCGAACATGCGCTTCACCTCGGCGCCCTTGGCGATGCAGTGGCCGTGGCCGCGATGGGTCGAGGTGATCTGGTCGTCCTCGCCAAGCGGCATGCAGATGCCCATGGCGCTCGCCTCCTGGCCGATCGACAGATGCATGGTGCCGTGGATGAGGCCGCGCGTGTAGCTTTCCTCCGCGCCCTCCTCGAAGCGGCGGATGAGGTACATCTTGTAGAGCACCTGCTTCAGCTGCTCGGCGCTGTACTGGCGATAGACGAAGGGCAGGTTGGCGCGGCTGTCCGCGATGGCTTTGCTGGCTTCGGCCATGGTTACGCCTCCACGGTTTCGTAGACGAGCTTGTCCTGACGGGCGCGCAGTTCGGCGATCTTGGAGCCCGCTGCCGGGGCGGCATTGGCGTAGGTGAGGAGCTCACCTTTCTTGATCGGCGCCGTCACCGACCCGCCCTGCAGCAGGCCGCAGGGAATGGCTCTCGCGGCATGCGCTTCCGGTGCAGTCATGATCCAGGCGCGGTAGCAATATTCGCCGATCGCATCGAGCTTCTCGCCGGGCTGCATGTCCTTCTTGGCCACGGCGGCCACTTCAGCTACCGGCCTGGCCAGCGGCACCATGTCGGCCTTGCCGTAGAGCACGACGCGGGCGCAGGTCAGCGGCACTTCGAGCGAGGTCAGGTGATAGGGACGATGGAACGTGAAGTACGGGCCCTTGCCCATCTTCAAATCTTCCATGCGCTCCGAAATGCGCGGATGCGACATGTCGGCGACGACGAAGACACCGGGCGCGACACCCTTGCCGATCGAATAGTCGACGACGCCGACCCTCGACAGCACGCCGCCATCCTTCTGCGGCACCAGCACTTTGTTCAATTCGCCGAGCGTCGCGGCCGGGCCATGCATGCCGGCCTTGTCGGGCACCAGCCCGGTGGCGTTGGCGATCGCCGCCATCTCGACCATGGTCTTGGAGCCGTCGACGAACTCCACCAGCATGCGGACATTCATGTGCCGGCGCATGGCCTCTTCCTCATAGGCGGGCGGCGTGGCATCGATGTTGAGCGGATTGTTCTTGCCCTTGCCGGCGGCGACGATCGGGTGGCCCATCGCCGAGACGAACTCGATCAGTTCCATGCAGGAGGACGGCTCGTCGCCGGCGCCGAGCGAATAGGTGACGCCGAGCCGGTCGGCCTCGCTCTTGAGATAGGCGCCGATGGTGACGTCGGCCTCGACATTCATCATCACCAGATGCTTGCCGTGCTCCATGGCGCGCAAGCCGATTTCGGCGCCGACGGCGGGAACGCCGGTGGCATCGATGACGACGTCGATAAGATCGTTGTTGATGACCAGGCTGGCGTCGTTTGTCACCGCCACCTTGCCGGCTTCCATGGCGGCCGTCATCGCCGAGGCGTTCGATACCTCGCGCGCATGGCCGGTTTCCTGGAAGGCGATATCCACCGCCTTGCTGGCGGCGGGCAGGTTCAGCTCGGAGATCGCGCCGATCTCTATGCCCGACATATGGGCGACGCGGGTGACGATGTCGGTTCCCATTTCGCCCGAGCCGATCAGCCCGATCCGGATCGGCTTGCCCGATTTGCCGCGTTCCTCGAGATCGCGGGCAAGGCCCGTCAACGAAACATTGGACGCCATACCGCTCATTCCTCCCATAATGCAGGCTTGTTCAATTGCCTGACGGGTATTGAACATCTGTATTTCTGTCAAGACTAATGTCCAAATCTGCGTGCTTTTGCAACACTTACACAACTGGACAAAAGGCCGTTGCGGAGCCGGCAAATCGCGACTTTCCGCGTTGCCGTGGCGAGACAAGCACGCCAGCGGCGGCTCGACGCGCGGCGCACAGGACACTTGTTAGGGGCTCTCACCCTGCGTAAAAGCGTTAGCAGTGAACATCCGTCGGTTAGGGGCTTTTCCGATGAACGTCCAACAACGGGTTAGACCTGTGCCACCGCCGGGCGATGGACCGGCCCATGCGATTGCCGGCATCTTCGCCGCGGAATTGAAGGTGCCGGCCGTCGGCTTCGACGACAATTTCTTCGATCTCGGCGGCGATTCGCTGATGGCGGAGACTCTAGTGCTTGCCGTGCAGAAGCGGTTCGGCGTGAGATTGCAGACTTCCGTCCTGCTCGAAGCGCAGACACCGCGGGAATTCGGCCGGTTGATCGCATCGCTGGTGCCGGAGCATCCGGCCCGTGAGCTGATCGTGCCGGTGTCCGGCAGCGTCGGCCAGGAGCCGATCGCGATGATCCACGGCATCACCGGCTCGGCCTTGTTCGCCAATCGCTTCAGCAGGCGTCTGAAAGAGAAATACGCGATCATGGCGGTGCGCGGCATGGGCACGGAACTCGGCGAGACGCCCTATTCCACCATGGCCGAAATTGGCACCAACTATTTTGAAGCCTTCACCTCGGTAACAGGCAGGCACCCCGAAGTCATCGGCGGCATATGCGTGGGTGGCCTGCTCGCGATCGAGGTCGGCCGGCTGAGCCATGAGGCAACGGGCAAGCGGCCGGCAATCGTGCTCATTGATCCGCCATCGCCAGGTTCGGCCTGGCTGAAGCCGATGCCCGACGATCGCCTCACCGAGAGGAGGCGGCGCGATATCGTGCGCAAGGTGGTCTACTGGCGCCTGTTGCGAGACACGCTGAAGGCGGTCGGTCTCGGACAGACACGCCTGGGGCGCCATCTGCGCAAGAAGGCATACAAGAGCGCGCTGCTGCAGGCCGCAGCCGGTTTTGTGCCCTCGTCCTACCCCTGCGACATCCTCATCCTCGCCAGTTCCGAATGGGGAGCCACCACCGTGAAGGACTACAAGGGCTGGGCGTCTAACGAGGCCAGCGTGAAAACGGTCGTCATGCCGGGTACGCACAACAAATTCCGCAAGGCCAACATGGACGCGATCGACGCGGAGATCTTGACGTTCCTCTCCGCCCGAAGCGAGGCCCCACGCGAAAACCCGCATCGTCAATGAGTTTTGGTTGGCAGATACTGGAGGCCTTCGCTGCCCATGGCGACAAGGTCGCGATGGTCAGCGGCCGGTCTGATATCACCTATTCCCAGGCCCTGACGCAGAGCGGACATCTTGCAGCCAATTTCGGCGCATCGGGCATCCGACCGGGCGACCGCGTCGGCCTCGCCATGCTCGACAACATCGACGTGATCCTTTCGATCCTCGCCTGCTGGAAAATCGGCGCGACCCCTGTTGTCGTCGACTTTCGAACGCCTAGGAGTCAGCGAGCCAGGCAGGCCCGCGACTTCGATCTGAGAATGGTTTTTGAAAGCCGCGCCATGCCGGGCGATGAGGTCTATCCGAACGCCCTTTTCGAGGCTGGCTGGAAATCGGCTTCGGCGCCGGGATCCGACATCCGCCCCCCGGCGAGCGATGCCGCCCCGGCCTTTTTGATCTTTTCGTCCGGCACGACGGGCGATCCAAAGGCCTACACCCAGTCGCATGAGGCACTCGCCAGGCGCATCGCGGCGCGCCGCGGCGTGGTGGAGGGAACCGCCAAACGATTCCTGACGCCGATGGCCCTGTCATACTCGGCAATGCGTCACCAGGTCTTCGGCTATCTGCTTTACGGGGGAATCGTTCGGTTCTTTCCTCCTTTGTTCACCCCCTCGGAGCTCATCGAGGCGCTGCTCTCGTTCCAGGCAAGCGGCACGGCGCTGGCGCCATCAGTCATTGCCCGGATGGTCAAGGAGGTGGGCGAACGCGCAACCCACCTGCTTCCCCAACTTTCCGTTCTCTACAGCGTAGGCGGACCGGCCAGAGGCGAAGACAAGATCGCTGCCTACCGCTATCTCTCCTCTGGATACCGGATAAGCTACTCATCGAGCCTTACCGGCATCATATCCTCGCTATGGGGTGAGGATATTCTGGCAAAGCCCGAAAGCGCCGGCCGTCCGGTCGCCGGCGCACAGGTCGAAATCCTCGGTGCCGATGGCCGCGTGTTGCCGCAAGGTGAGCGCGGGCTGATCAAGGCATGGACGCCGACCATGGCATCCGCGGTCCTGATGCCCGGCAACCGCCTGTTCGTCGATCCGCAGATCATGAGCTCCGACTGGGGCATCCCCGGTGATATCGGATTTCTGGACGCCGACGGATTTATCACGATCGTCGATCGGGAGGCCGATATGATCGTTCGCGGCGGCGTCAGTGTCGCGCCGCAGGAGCTTGAAAAACTGATCCGCACCCATGCCAAGGTGCAGGACGTCGCCGTGGCCGGCTTTCCAGATGAGACCATGGGGCAGGAAATCGCCGCCTTCATCGTCTCCGACCGCGGAACCGTCGAGGAATTCCAGGCTTTCATGCGCACCAACATCGCGCCCGACCGGCGGCCGCGCGAGATCAGGCTGGTCGCCTCGTTGCCTTACAGCGGCAACGGCAAGCTGCTACGCCGCCAACTGGTCGAAACGCTGGCGCCGCATAAGGGTTCTTAGAAAATTCCGCTAATGCCTGTGAGCCACGGAGTCGGCCAGGGCTGGGATGCCAGCATGTCGAAGACCGTATAGACGAAGGCCGTCGCGGCGGCAGCGATCACCAGGGATGACCGCCTCGACTTCGTCCCAAGCACCGTGATGCTGCCGGCAACGAAGATGAAGGTCGCTGCCAGGTGACCGACCAACAGGATGAGAAAGGCGAGGGCCAGGCAAAGGCCGATGATCGCGAGATTGCCTTTCATGGTGGGTTCCGAAACCGGAGACCATTCGCCTGGTATCGCGGCAGGCGCGGATAGGACAGGCATGGCCCGCCTGCGCCATCGCAGCGACGCCTGCACTGTGGTCACCAGCGAAAACACCATCAGGAATCCAGCCGTGATGACCGGGAAAATGGCGGCCTCGAAGGGAAAGCCGGTCACAGCCGTCACCAACGCCGCGAACGCCAGCAATGTCATGGTGGCACCTGCGACAATGTCGGGCAGCGCGGGGGGCAGCGGCCCGCCGGGATTTCTGGCCCTGATCCATGACAGCGTCTGCCTGACGAGACCGACCACGGCCAGTCCAAGCAGGATGAGCACCAGCGGCTGGGCAAGCCACGACCAGCCGGAAATCTGATAGGCGAGAAAGAAATAGTTCTCGAGGCTCGGGCCGAGCACGAATCCCAATGAAAAGGCCGAGCGCGGCCAGTTGAGTTCCTTCATCGCCATGCCGACGGCGCCGACGCCGATGACCAGCGCGAAATCGAAGGCGCTCATATTGGTCTGGTATGCACCAACCACGATGAAGGTGACCACCAGCGGCACCAGTATGGCGGCCGGAACCTGCGCGACGCGCGCCAGAGGCCGGGTCAGCACAAGGCAGGTCACCGCGCCTACGATATTTGCCACGGCGATGCTGAACACCATCGACATGGTGAGCGCGGCATTCTTGCCCAGCATGTCGGGGCCGGGAACGAGCCCATGGACGACAAAGGCGCCGAGCAGGATGCTCATCGAGGCCGAACCCGGCACGCCGAAGGCGATGGTCGGGATGAGCGAGCCGCCTTCCTTGGCATTGTTGGCGCTCTCGGGCGCGATGACGCCCCTGACATTGCCTTCGCCGAATTTCGGTCCCGAGCCAGGCCGCCGTGACGCATGGCCATAGGCGATCCAGTCCAGCACCGCGATGCCGACACCGGGAACTGCGCCCAGCAGCGAACCGATGCTGCTGCATCGCAGCACCAGCGGCCACTCCCGTAGCGTGTCCCTGATGCCTTGCCACATGCCCGCATAAGTCGGTCGCTCCGCATTGCCCTGGATGGAACCTCGCAACAGGAGCGAAGCCAGCTCCGGTAGGCCGAACAGGCCGAGAAACACCAGGGCCACCGGCAGACCGTCCCAGAGATAGATTTCACCAAAGGTCCACCGGTCGATGCCGGCGATCTTATCGATGCCGACAAACGAGGCGAGCATGCCGAACATGGCCGCGGCCAGCCCCTTCAGCGGCTGGCTCCCGGCCAGCATCGCGACGATGGAGAGCCCGAAGGCGCAGATGGCGAAGAAGTCCGGCGTCTTTAGATAGAGGACAAGCGGTCGCATGATGGGAATAGCCGCGGCAAGCACCAGAGCGCCAAACACGCCGCCAATCATCGACGCCGAATAGGAGGCGCCGAAGGCGCGCGCGGCTTCGCCTTTCTTGGCCATGGCATGGCCGTCGAGCACCGTCGCCGCCGCTCCGACCGAGCCTGGAACCCCAAACAGGATGGCCGGGATCGTATCGGAGGTGGTATTGACCGATCCCATACCGAGCAGGAGCGCGAAGGCGGCATAGGCGTCCATGCTGTAGGTCATCGGGATGAGCAGGGCCATCGCGAACAGCCCGCCAATGCCCGGGACAACGCCGACGACGAGGCCGACGAAAACGCCGGTCACCAGCATCAGCATGCGAAACGGCTGGGCCATCTCGACGACGGCGGTGAGGATCAGATCCACCGTTGAGCCTCGCCGGGAATCTACTTCACCAGATTTCTGGCGGTCTCGAACACATCCGGATCCACCTTCAACTGCTCCGAGACAAGCCGGCTTATGTCTTCGCCGCTGGTGGCGTTGACGGTCATTTCGCTAAGCTTGCCGATGTCGGCCAGGAACGCCTTATCCCTGACCATCTCCATATATCCCTTGCGCAGCGTTTCGACCGTCTCCTTGGGCGTGCCCGGCGGGACAACCAACGGATGATGGAACTGCAAAGCCGTCTCGATCAGCGCGGCCGCTTCCCGGACCTTCGGGTCGTCGATCCTAGCAGTGAACTTCTCCTGGCCTGCAACGATGCCCTGGCCGAAGGTACCAATGAGGTTGAGCGCGTCGCGGTTTTCGGAGATGTTGTAACTGGAGACTCCGCACATTCCGGCGATCTCGCCTCGCTGCATCGCCAGTTCGATATCGGCTGTGCCTTCAAAGCCGGTGACGACCTTGAACTTTGCCTTCAAGCCGTTCTTGACCAGCGCCGCGAAAATGTAGGTCACGCTGCTCTTGCCGGTCGCCCCAATCAGGAAATCGGACTGCAGGAACTTGTCCATCGTGTCGATGCCGGAACTCTTGGCCGTCAGGCAATAGGCCGGCTCGTTGACGAGCGAGCCAATCCATTGCAGGGCAAGCGGATCAAAATTGGCGTTCTGGGGATCGAGCACCGGCGCATATGACATGGCTTCGCTGACGGAAGCGATGACGCTGCCGTCGGCCGGCTCGCTGCGCAACACCATCTTGGTGAGCTTCAGGCTGCCGCCCCCGGGCACATTCTGGACGACTATATCCGGATTGCCGGGAAGGAACCGGCCGAAGTGGCGGGCGATCAGCCGCGATGTCTGGTCATAGCCCCCGCCGGGGCCATAGCCGACCTTGATCGTGATTGTCTTGAATTCGACCGCTTGCGCCCGGGCGCCCGTGGCAAAGACAATGCTGGCGGCAACGAAGGGAATGGCGCGCAATGCGCGGAAGATCGCAACCAACATATCAACCCCGTGCAGAACCCGGATGGCGTTTTAGCGCTACGATGTCGCGATTGATAGCGCCCGCGACCAGATCAGGTTGAAATACAGCATGCGTGTACGACAAGCCGGTGGTCGCAAAAATTCTCGCGGCTCCAGGCCGGGGTTGTGGGAAGATGAGCTTCGCCTTATGGGAGCATGCATCCGATTTGGAGCAATGGCGAAGTTTGTAATGAGCTGGAAGCCGGCCAAGGGCCTTGTTGATCTGCTGAACCACAACTGGCCTGTCAGAAAGGCCAAGGCTTTTCGCAACGCCTTGATTGAGCGCGATTTTCGCGGGCGCGGCGTTGCCGAAGGCCTGAAATTCGCCGAGGAGCTGCGGCAAACCGGCTCCCGGCGCTTCTGCTTTGTCATAGCCTTCAACACGCCCTGGGTCATCGATGCGCTCACCCGAGCCTGGCAATTGTATTCCTCGGGGATGACGCTGGTGGTCATCGACAATTCATCCGATCGATCGGCAAGGGTGCGTATCGCGGACATCTGCCGGGCGCGAAAAACCGCTTATTTCGGTTTGCCTCGGAACCGGGAAAGCCATCCCAACCGGTCGCACGGGATATCCATGAACTGGACCTTCCACAACATCGTTCGGCCTTTGCGGCCGGAGCTTTTCGGATTTCTGGATCACGACTGCTTTCCGACCGTCCCCGTGGACATCGCCGCGACGATGGAGGGAAAAATCGTCCACGGCTCAAAGCGCCCAGCGCAAGCGGACCCCGAGGCCTGGTTCATGTGGGCTGGGTTCTGCTTCTTCCGCTTCAGCGCCGTGCAAGGACTGGACCTGGACTTCACACCGCGTTTTGTCAGCGGAATGGACACCGGCGGCGGAAACTGGAGCCTGCTGTATCGCGGACTTGGCGAGAACGATGTTTCCGATGCGCAAAAGACGGCAGCCGATCTCGATGTTGATGGGATGGAAGCGGACCATCGGATGCTGGGCGGCGCCTTTTTCCACGTCGGCGGCGCCTCGCACAGAAAATTGGTCATGACCCCACAGTATCGGCGGCTGATCTCCGATCATGTGTGGGAGACCCATCTTGGCGGCGGCGAAAGCCGCCTCGTCAAGGACCCTTGACCGGCTCGCGCCGGGCCGTCTCAAAATCGTGAAAATGGACGACCACTCCATCCGCATCGATGAAGATGACGGCATAGGCGGGCGGCTCGTGGCCCAGCCGCCAGCTGTCCGAAAAATCGAGGGCGCTCTGATGATTGGTGCTGCGCAGCGTGCTGACCGGTATGCCGCGCCAGCTGCCGGCGATCAGCCTGTGGACATGGCCGGCAAAGATGTGGCCGACATTGCCGTGGCGCCGGAGAATGTCATGGAAGGCATCGGCGTCGGCGAGCCTGACCTCGTCGAGCACCGGCATGTGAATGCGGAACGGCGGGTGGTGCATGAAGAGGAAGACCGGCCTGTCGCGCGCTTCGTGCAGCTTCTCGTCCAGCCAGTCGAGACGGGCCGCGCACAGCCTGCCCTCGACATGTCCGCTGTCCAGCGTGTCGAGCAGGATCAGGCGGCCATCGCTGCCATCGAAAACGCTCTGGACAAACCCGCGCTCGGCCGGCGCTTCCGGGAACATTTCGAGAAAAAGCGCCCTGTCGTCGTGGTTGCCGAGCATCAGCCGGCAAGGCGGCACGAACCGCGCCAGCGCCTCTCGCAACGCCGCATAGGCCGCGCGCTCGCCATCATTGCTCAGGTCGCCTGATATCACCACCAGGTCGGCATCGGCATGGTTCCTGCCGATATCCGCCAGGCAGGCTTCCAGCCGCGCGAGCGGATCCGAACCGTAGAGATAACCACCGAGCGCCATCAGATGCGGATCGGAGAGCTGGATGATTTTCATGGGCCGCGCACTGCCTTCCCGCCGGCGCCCTGGCGTTGGCCTGAAGGCGGCATGTTTCGACCAATTTTACTGTGCCGTCCAGCCGCCATCCATCGGTAACGTCGTGCCGGTGATCTGCCTGGCCGCATCCGAGCACAGGAACAATGCCAGTGCCGCAAGCTCTTCGACAGTAACGAATTCCTTGGTCGGCTGCGCGGCCAGCAGCACGTCGTGCTTGACCTGTTCCTCGGTCATGCCCCGCGCCTTCATCGTGTCGGGGATCTGCTTTTCGACCAGCGGCGTCCAGACATAGCCAGGCGCGATCGCGTTCACGGTGATGCCGTCCTGCGCGACTTCCAGCGCCACCGTCTTGGTCAGGCCTGATATGCCGTGCTTGGCCGAGACATAGGCCGACTTGAACGGCGAGGCGACCAGCGCGTGCGCGGAAGCCGTGTTGATGATGCGGCCCCATTTGCGTGCCTTCATGCCGGGCACCACCGCCTTGATGGCGTAGAAGGCGGCCAAAAGGTTGATGCGGATGATGGCTTCCCATTTGTCGTCGGGAAACTCCTCGATCGGCGCCACATGCTGGATGCCCGCATTGTTGACCAGTATGTCGAGGCTGCCGAGCGCCTCTTCCGCGTCATGGATCATGGCGGTGACCGCGGCGCCATCCATCATGTTGGCATCGGAATAGCGGCACTTGACGCCGAAATCCTTCTCGATGCCGGTGCGCTCCCGCTCGATGGCGGCAGCATCGCCAAGACCGTTGATGGTGACGTTGGCGCCCTCGGCGGCAAAGGCGCGGGCGATTGCCAGGCCGATACCGCTGGTCGAGCCGGTGACGAGGGCATTCTTCGAAGACAGGGAACCCATGGGAAATCTCGCGCGAGGTGGGAGGGAACATGACGATATAATTGTGCGTCGCAGCATGACAATGGCAGAGCCATATGTCGATGCGATTACAGCCAGACGACAACGCCTGCTTGTCCTCGCCCGGTTCGGAAACCATGGTCGTTAGGCTGACACGGCACTGTCATGGTGCCGTGCAACATAACCGTTGCGCATTCGCGCGGTCCTTCCTGAATGAATTCGTCCGACAGAACCTTGGGGCACCAGCATGGAAATCGCCGATGTCGTGAAGCGCGCCTATGCGATGCCGCTCACCAATCCCTCATTCCCGCCGGGTCCCTATCGCTTCTTCGACCGCGAATACATCATCATCACCTATCGCACGACACGCGAGGCGCTCGAGGCCGTCGTGCCGGCGCCGCTGGAAATCGACGAGCCGCTGGTCAAGTACGAATTCATCCGCATGCCGGACTCCACCGGCTTCGGCGACTACACCGAGACCGGTCAGGTCATCCCGGTGCGCTACAAGGGCCAGCATGGCGGCTACGTCCATTCGATGTATCTCGACGATGACGCGCCGATTGCCGGCGGTCGCGAGCTGTGGGGGTTTCCAAAGAAGCTCGCCAATCCCAAGATCGTCCATGAAGGCGAGGTGATCGTCGGCACGCTGCACTATGGCAGCGTTCTGTGCGCCACCGGCACGATGGGCTACAAGCATCGTGAGGCTGATCATGACCAGGTGCTCGCCTCGCTCGCCGCCCCCAATTTCCTGATCAAGATCATCCCCCATGTCGACGGCACGCCGCGCATCTGCGAGCTGGTCCGCTACTACCTCACCGATATCACGCTGAAGGAAGCATGGACGGCGCCCGCCGCGCTCGATCTGCGGCCCCATGTCATGGCCGACGTGGCGAAGCTGCCCGTGCTCGACATCGTGTCGGCGGTTCACTTCAAGGCCGATCTGACGCTCGGCCTGGGCGAAGTCGTGCATGATTACCTCGCTGACCACAGCCGATCCGCTGCCAGCGCAACCCAGCTGGAGAAAGTCAGTGCTTGATCGTAACCGCAACAAGGCAGCCGCCGCCACCATCGAGGAAATCACGGCGCAGTATGACCGTATCGCGCTGGTCTTTCAGGGCGGCGGCGCGCTCGGCGCCTATCAGGCAGGGGTCTATCAGGCGCTGGCCGATGCCGGCTGCGAGCCGACCTGGCTATCCGGCGTCTCCATCGGCGCCATCAATGCCGCGATCATCGCAGGCAACGAGCCGAGCCGCCGGCTGCAGCGGCTGGAACAGTTCTGGCAGACGATTTCCGGCCGCAAGATCTGGTCCTATACGCCCGAAGGCGACATCTACCGCGATATTCGCAACCAGACCTCATCGTTGATGACGATGACGATGGGCCAGCCCGGCTTCTTCAAGCCGCGCAATCCCAATCCCTGGTTCCAGCTGTCGGGCGCCGCAGGCGCCCCCCCCCT
>NZ_JAIUHE010000023.1:0-93182 GCF_020164995.1 Mesorhizobium sp. CO1-1-11 | reverse complement strand
CTCCAAAACCCCTTCGGGCCAAAAGTGTTACCCATGTCTCCGGTATAAACCGTAACCTATGTGTCCGGAACGGACCTAGACGTTATGGCGGAGGGAGTGGGATTCGAACCCACGGTGAACTTGCGCCCACGCCGGTTTTCAAGACCGGTGCCTTAAACCGCTCGGCCATCCCTCCAGCGACTGCCGGCCACTGCTCTAGTGTGCCCGGCAAAGGCCTGTCAACCGGCTTGCATGAGCAGGTCGCTCCCTGAGCCTAGGACAGGACAGGCGGCGTCACAATCTTGCCCGGTTCCGGCCACAATCGGTTAATACCGTGATAAACAATTCCTGCGCACAAAGGATCGGGGTTCGAGGCGTCGTTGGCATTGTCGAGTGAGTGCTTTGGCTCCTCTGATGGTCGGATGCGACGTCTTCATGAGATTTAGGGGGCAATCAAGAATGCAGGCTGTGACGCACCCGCGTCTTCGTCGCGTTGCCACGGTTGCGTTGCTTGCAGCGTCGGCTGCATTGCTCGCCGCTTGCGCGTCGCAGCCCGAGCCGAAAGGGATGGTCTACAAGAAGACCCGCTCCAAGGAATATTTCGCCGAGACCGAATATGGGGTGAAGGCCAGTCCGCGCGCTGCCTTCATGCGGCGCGGCGGCGGTCGCGACCAGCTTGGCAAGCCCTATCAGGTGCGCGGCAAGTGGTATTATCCCAAGGAAGACAAGAAGTACGCCAAGGTGGGTCTGGCATCATGGTATGGCGACGCCTTCCATGGCCGGCTGACCGCCAATGGCGAAGTCTACGACATGGCGCATCTGACGGCGGCGCATCCGACCATGCCGCTGCCCAGCTATGCCCGCGTCACCAACCTCGAAACCGGCAGTTCGGTCATCGTGCGCGTCAATGACCGCGGCCCCTACCATGAGGGCCGCATCATCGACGTCTCGGAGCGAGCCGCGCAGATGCTGGACTACGACAAGGTCGGCACCGCGAAGGTGAAGGTCGAATATGTCGGCCGCGCGCCGCTCGACGGCAATGACGACCAGTACCTGATGGCCTCTTACCATCCAGGTAACCGCATACCGGACCCATCGGACGGCCTGCCGACCGGCGTCATGGTGGCCATGAACGGGCCTTCGCCGAGCCTTCCGGTCAGCGCGGCCGCCGTGCCGTTTCCAGGTCAGCTGACGGATGCCGCGGCACCGATGCAGGGACGGATGGCCGCGCAGCCGGCCTTCGGCGATCCGGCGCTGCCCGATTTTGGACCGATCGTGCCGGAACGGCCGCAGATCAGCCTGCCGCCGCAATCGCCGTTCGCCATGGCATCGCTGTCCTATGCGGATGAACGCGTCCATCGCGCGGATGTCTTTGCCGCTCTGGACGACAGCGGCATGTCGCCCGCAGACATCCTGCGGTCGTGGAAAAACGCCGGCCGCCAAGCGGCGCCATCCAGTGCCGATTATGTCGCCGCCGGCACGTTCGACGACGCCACCGAAGCCACACGTGTGGCCTCGGCACTAAAGCCCTTCGGCAGAATAGAAATCCAGCGCTCCGATCTCGACGGCAATGACTGGTATGCGGTCAACCTCTATCCGGACGGCCATGGCGGTCTGGACGAGTTGCTGAAGGCGGCGTGGTCTCATGGCGCGCCCGACGCGCTGGTCGTGCGCGACTGATCCAGCGCCGGTTTGCGCCCGGCAGTTGATCCCTCACCGAAAAAGCCCGATAGTTTCGGGACGCCGGAGGGGCCGGCCAACGGGTCGATTTTCATGCAGTTTCGCTTGCTACAGCCTTTCGCCGTTTTTTTTCTCCTCAGCCTCCTGCTTACGCTTTCGCCGGCCCAAGCGCAGCTTTTCGAGACCAAGGCCGCGCAAGCCTTCATGATCGATGCCGATACCGGCACGGTGCTGTTTTCGAAAGATGCCGATAAACCCATTCCGCCGGCTTCGATGGCCAAGCTGATGACGATGGAAGTGGTTTTCAACGCCCTCAAATCCGGGCGCCTCAAACTCGACGATACGTTCGTGGTCAGCGAAAACGCCTGGCGCAAAGGTGGCGCGCCGTCGGGGACCTCGACGATGTTCGCCAAGCTCAAATCGGCGATCCGGCTCGAGGACCTGATCCAGGGGGTGACCGTGCAGGCCGCCAATGACGGCTGTATCGTCATCGCCGAAGGCATGGCCGGATCCGAGGACAATTTTGCCGGAGAGATGACCGAACGTGCGCGCCAGATCGGCCTCAAGACGTCGACTTTCGTGAACTCCACTGGCCTGCCGGCCGACGGCCAGCAGACAAACGTGCGCGAATTGGCGCAGCTCGCCCTGCATCTATGGCGCGAATACCCCGATTTCTACCGGTATTACGGGTTGAAGGATTTCACCTGGAACAAGATCTCGCAGAGGAACCGCAACCCGTTGCTGGCGATGGACATCGGCGCCGACGGCCTGGCTGTCGGCGCAAGCGAGACATCCGGTTTTGGCATCGTGGCTTCGGCCAGCCACAACGGCACGCGGGTGATCGCGGCGATGAGCGGGCTGGCAAATGACAAGGAGCGCACAGAAGAGGCACGCAAACTGCTCGATTGGGGCGTTCGCTCGTTCGAGAAGACCGAAATCTTCGCCAAGGACGAGGTGGTCGGAGAGGCCCAGGTTTTTGGCGGCATGAAATCCGGCGTGACGCTCAAGGCAAAAGGTCCGATCGACATCTTCCTGCCGATCACCAACCGCGACAAGCTGACGGCCAGGATCATCTACACCGGCCCGGTCGCGGCACCGGTGGAGGAGGGGCAGCCGGTGGGCGCACTGCGCGTCTGGATCGGCGACACGCTGAGCCAGGAGACACCGTTGTTCGCCGCCGAGTCGATCAGCGTCGGCACGTTGCCGCAACGCGCTCTCGATGCCGTCAAGGAACTAGCGATCGGCTGGCTTCGATAGCACCGACGGCATGGACGTTTTCCCGAACGCGGACTATCTACAGCGCAACAATCCACTCGAACACGAACAAAGGCCCTCGGTTGGCGCGCGGTTTTTTCATCACCTTCGAAGGCGGCGAAGGCGCAGGCAAGTCGACACAGATCGAGCGGCTGGCCACCAAGATGCGCGCCAAGAAGTATGATGTCGTACGGACACGCGAGCCGGGCGGCTCGCCGGGCGCCGAAGCGGTCAGGCATGTGCTGCTTTCGGGTGCCGCCGAACCGTTCGGGCCCAAGATGGAAGCGCTGCTCTTCGCAGCCGCGCGTTCCGACCACGTCGAGCAGGTCATCCGTCCGGCGGTCGAACGCGGCTCCATCGTGCTTTGTGACCGCTTCCTGGATTCCTCGCGTGTCTATCAAGGCGTTACGGGTGGGATCGATCCGGCATTCATGGCCATGCTGGAACAGGTCGCCATCAACGGCATGATGCCCGACATGACGCTGATCTTCGATATCGACCCGGCCGAGGGTTTGAAGCGCGCGACATTGCGGCGTGGCAGCGATGCCACAGCCGACCGCTTCGAAAAAGAGACGCTGGCCATCCACCAGGCCCGCCGCGAAGCGTTCCTGGCGATCGCCGCGGCAGAGCCGGAACGCTGCATCGTCGTCGATGCGTCCGCCGATCCGGACACGGTGGAGGATGTCGTCACGGCGACCGTGTTCGCGGCACTGGAGGCAAGGGCGTCCGAGCGCAACAGGCAGGTCGCACCCGTATGATCTTCGAACGCATCGCGCCGGAACAGCATGATACGCTGGACGGTGTGCCGGAACCCTCCGAAACACCGCGTCTGGTCGGACACGGGCAGGCCGTCACCATGCTTGCCGCCGCCTATCGTGCGGGAAAGCTGCCTCATGCGCTTATCTTCGCCGGTCCGGTCGGGATCGGCAAGGCGACGCTCGCCTTCCATCTCGCCCACCACCTTTTGAAGCATCCGGCCTTCGACCAGGCGCCTGGCAACCTAGCAGTTCCCGATCCGGCCTCGCCGCTGTTTCGCCAGATCGCAACCGGCGCGCATCCCGGCGTACTGCATCTGACCCGCCCGTTGAACGACAAGACCAAGAGTTTCAAGACCGTCGTCACCGTCGACGAAATCCGCAAGGTCAGCCGCTTTCTGTCGCTGACTTCGCATGACGGCAGCTACCGGGTGGTGATCGTCGATCCGGCCGACGACATGAATGCCAATGCGGCCAATGCCTTGCTGAAGAATCTCGAGGAACCACCGGCACGGACCCTGTTCATTCTCATCGTCCATGCACCCGGCAGTCTGCTGCCGACGATCCGCTCGCGCTGCCAGGTGGTGCGGCTGACACCGCTCGACGCCAACGAACTGATGGCGGTGCTGGAGACAGCGGAGCCGCCGCCGCCCGACGATCCGGCCGCGAGGGCTGCATTGGTCGAGCGGGCAGGGGGCAGCGCCCGCAACGCGATCCTGTTGACGCAGTATGGCGGGCTGGAGATCGCGCGGACGCTGGATGGACTGGTGGCGACGGGAAAGAGCGATATTGGCGGCGCCTATCGCCTGGCCGAGGCGGTCGCGGGCAAGGACCAGGCGATACAGTTCGACATCTTCAATCGCCGGGCGCTGGACCTTCTGTCGGATGCGGCAAGCCAGGCGGCGCGGGCTGGCGATCTCAAGCGGGCCAAAGCGCTGTCGGACAGTTGGCATGAGGCGCTGGACGCTATATCTGAGACGGACACCTACAATCTCGACAAAAAGCAGCACGCCCTGACCATGATCGACCGCCTGAATTCTGCAATGCGAATGTGACGGGCCTTTTTTGGTGCATGCCGTTGCCCCTTAAACCGGGCCACTTTTGGGCGGCATGCACTGGTCTCGGGATGGCAATCGCCATTCCGATGCGATATCCACCGCCACGGCCTCCATTCAGACATTCATGACGGTTCATTCATGTCACGCGACACATTCTACATCACGACCGCGATTTCCTATCCGAACGGCAAGCCGCATATCGGCCATGCCTACGAGCTGATCGCCACCGATGCTCTTGCCCGCTTCGAGCGGCTCGACGGCAAGCAGGTCTTCTTCCTTACCGGCACCGACGAGCACGGCATCAAGATGCTGCAGACAGCCAAGCGCGAAGGCATTTCTGCGCGCGAACTGGCCGACCGCAATTCAGCCGAGTTCAAGCGCATGGCGACCGCGCTCAACGCCTCCAACGACGATTTCATCCGCACCACGGAGGAGCGCCATTACGCTGCTTCGCAGGCGATC
Source organism: Mesorhizobium sp. CO1-1-11 (assembly GCF_020164995.1). NCBI lineage: Bacteria > Pseudomonadati > Pseudomonadota > Alphaproteobacteria > Hyphomicrobiales > Phyllobacteriaceae > Mesorhizobium > Mesorhizobium sp. CO1-1-11. The sequence goes on along the minus strand of NZ_JAIUHE010000023.1, from coordinate 87,994 downwards.
TGGAAGGCGATGGCCGCCAATGGCGACGTCTATAAGGGCGGCTATGCCGGCTGGTACTCGGTGCGCGACGAAGCCTATTACGGCGAGGAGGAGACCGAGGTCCGTCCCGACAATGTCCGCTACGGGCCGCAGGGAACGCCGGTCGAATGGGTCGAGGAAGAGAGCTACTTCTTCCGCCTGTCGGCCTATCAGGACAAGCTCGTCGCGCTTTATGAAGGCCAGCCCGACTTCATAGGTCCGGCCGAGCGCCGCAACGAGGTGATGAGCTTCGTCAAGTCGGGACTGAAGGACCTGTCGATCTCGCGCACCACATTTGACTGGGGCGTGCCGGTACCCGGCGACGAAAAGCATGTCATGTATGTGTGGGTCGACGCGCTGACCAACTACATCACCGGCCTCGGCTATCCCGATGAAAAAGATGAGAAATGGAAGTTCTGGCCAGCCGATGCGCACATCATCGGCAAGGACATCGTGCGCTTCCACGCGGTTTATTGGCCGGCCTTCCTGATGTCGGCCGGCATCCCGCTGCCGAAGCGCGTCTTCGGCCACGGCTTTCTGTTCAACCGCGGCGAGAAGATGTCGAAATCGGTCGGCAACGTCATCGACCCGTTCACCATGATCGAGCATTATGGCCTCGACCAGGTACGCTACTTCTTCCTGCGCGAAGTGCCGTTCGGCCAGGACGGCAGCTACAGCCATGAAGCGATCGTCAACCGCACCAACGCCGATCTGGCCAACGGTCTCGGCAATCTGGCGCAGCGCTCGCTGTCGATGATCGCCAAGAATTGCGGCGGCGTGGTACCGAAGCGCGGCGACCTGGCGGAAGCCGACAAGGTGATCCTGGATCAAGCGATCGACGCTCTCGCCACCGCGCGCAAGGCAATGGCCGAACAGGGCATCCATCTGGCACTGGCGGCGATCTTCGGCGTGGTTGCGGAAGCCGACCGGTATTTCGCCGGACAGGAACCCTGGGCGCTCAAGAAAACCAATCCCGAGCGCATGGAAACGGTGCTGTGGACTACGGCCGAAGTGGTCCGGCGCGTGGCGGTTCTATGCCAGCCCTTCATTCCGGGCTCGGCCGGCAAGCTGCTCGACCTGCTGGCGGTGCCGGCGGATTATCGCGAGTTCGTGCATGTCCACGCCGACCACGCGCTTGTTTCCGGGACGGCGCTGCCTGCGCCGGAGGGCGTGTTTCCGCGCTATGTCGAACAGACGGACGCGAACGCCTGATGCTCGTCGACAGCCATTGTCATCTGGACTTTCCGGACTTCGCCGAGGAGCGGGCGGCCATTGTCGCCCGCGCCAAGGCGGCCGGAATCGGCCGCATGGTGACGATCTCCACGCGCGTGAAGCGGTTTCAGCAAGTTCTTGAGATCGCGGAGACTTTCGACGAAGTCTATTGCTCGGTCGGCACTCACCCGCACAATGCCGCCGAGGAGCTCGACGTCACCACCGCCGACCTTGTCCGCCTGTCCACTCACCCAAAGGTGGTGGCGATCGGCGAAGCAGGTCTCGATTATTTCTACGACAAGGCACCGCGCGATGCGCAGGCGCAGGGTTTTCGCGCTCATATCGCCGCCGCCCGCGAGACCGGGCTGCCTCTCGTCATCCATTCACGCGATGCCGACGACGACATGGCCGCCATTCTCGAGGACGAGACAGGGAAGGGCGCCTTCCCGTTCATCCTGCATTGTTTTTCGTCGGGACGGCGGCTCGCCGAGGTCGGCGTGTCGTTTGGCGGCTATGTGTCGTTCTCGGGCATCCTGACCTTCAAGAACTCGATCGAATTGCGCGCCATCGCCGCCGATTTGCCGCGTGACCGGCTGCTGGTCGAGACCGACGCGCCATATCTGGCGCCGGTGCCGTTCCGCGGCAAGCGCAACGAGCCGGCTTACGTCGCGCAAACCGCCAAGGTGCTGGCCGAGACAATCGGCGTCAGCGAGGCTGAGATCGCGGCGGTGACGACCGATAATTTCTTTCGGCTGTTTGGAAAAATGCCTCGCCAGCAGGCGCTCGAGACATGAGCGACCGGCTGCGCCTGACAATTCTCGGCTGCGGGTCGTCGCCAGGCACGCCGCGCATCACCGGCGACTGGGGCAATTGCGATCCCGCCAATCCCAGGAACCGGCGCATGCGCACGGCGGCACTTGTCGAGCGCATTGCCGTCAATGGCGGCCGCACCACGGTCGTCATCGACACCGGCCCGGATTTCCGCGAGCAGATGCTGATGGCTTCAGTCCGGCGCATCGACGGGGTGATCTACACCCATCCGCATGCCGACCACATCCACGGCATCGATGACCTGCGCGGCTATGTGCTGGAACAACGGCACCGCATCGGCATCCATGCCGACGAGCCGACCATGCTGCGGCTGCGCGAGGCGTTCGGCTATTGCTTCCAGACGCCGGTAGGCAGTTCCTATCCGCCGATCGTCGACGCCCACATCATCGATCATACCCGGCCGGTCGTGATCGAAGGAGAGGGGGGCGCCCTCACCTTCGAGCCGCTGCCCCAGATCCATGGCGACATCATTTCGCTGGGTTTCCGCATCGGTGCGCTCGCCTACTGCCCCGATGTCAGCGACTTTCCCAGGACCACAGCAGAACGGCTGCGAGGTCTCGACATGCTGGTCATCGACGCTTTGCAGTACAACACGCATCCAAGCCATCTTTCGCTTGGCCAGGCGCTCGACTGGATCAAGGCGCTTTCGCCTGGGAGCGCCGTGCTGACGCACATGCACGGGCCGCTCGATTACATCGCCGTGATGGCTGAGACGCCCGACAATGTCGAACCAGCCTATGATGGCATGGTGATCGAAATCCCATACGAGTCAAACCGGTAGAGGCTGCTGCTCAGTTGGCGTTTCAAGTCGTCGTTTGAACGTTCGACCATGGTTCGAGGTCGTGAAGTGCCGGTGGCGTCCATTCACGATGTTTGCCGGCAACGCGCAAAACAGCAGCAACTTCCCGGCCGGGCTATAGGCATAAGTTCCATAATCTATCTTATGCGACTTTTATCACGGCGTAAAAAGCATCTCGAATCCATCTCACAGCCCTGCTTCACAGCCCGGGCTTCCGAAGCAGACCGGACCAAAAGCGTCTCAAACTCGCGAATGAAACTGGCGCACGCCGCTCCATGCCGCGGTATTCGATCCTGTCGCGACCGACCGCTTCGTCATTCCAGACCAATTCAAAGGCGATGCCTTTGAATCCGAGCTCGCCAATCTGACGCACGATGGTCTCTTGCAGATAGATATCGGATAGTCGCACGCCATCGGGCCGCTCCGGCAACTTGAATATCTCGGCCCCGCCGATGGCCTCCGGCCGAAGGACGAGATTTTCGATCGTCATGATACCGCCATCGTCAAACCGGACGGTTCTTGAACGTTCTTCGTCCATCGCATCGACCACATTGGTGACGTTGAACAGCGATATGGGTTCGTCAGCACGAAGCGGCAGGAAGTCACCATACGGTTCTAGAATCGGCCTTAGCACCTTCAACGGCGTGCTCCTCAGAATGAGCACGTGCTCGCCGAGCCAAGGAAAATCCGAATATAACCGGGGTGTTCCGTCTTCTTGCTCGCGCAGGAATTTCATCCGCGGCGGACGCCATCGCTTCTGGCCCAGGTCGCCGAGGCTCGCGAATAGCTGGTAGTCCTCGGCTTGTTGGGGAAGAACCCATTCCTGTCCCTCCACTACAAGCGGACTATAGATTTTCACCCGACCTCCTGACCCGGCGCCGCCGACACCGGCACGTCGCTCGAGACATCGCGTCCGGTTTGGCGGACGCCCGTACCGAGCATATCATGCCAGATGACGCGGCGGCGGCGCGCGACGCTTTCCATGTGTTCCTACATCGCGACCGGTCGCATCAGGGCAGCCTCCGGTGGTCGAGCAGGATGCGGTGGATCTGGATTCGCTCCGGTAATTCGATCAGGAACTCCGGGTCGCGGTCGAGATGGTGGACCTTGGTTGGCTCACCCTTGGTGAAAGCCGTCATCGATTCGTGGTCGGGCCAGTACGAGATGGTGGTGAACCAGCTTTCCCCTTCGCGATCCTCGCGAAACAGCTGGACGCCCAGGGCGGTCTTCTCAAGCGGCGGAATACCTTCGGCTCTCAAGTAGACTTCGTAAGCGTCGCCTACGTCAGCCCGGGTACGGCCGCGCCAGATGCGTGCGATGGTCGGCGTTGTCGTCATCGATCTTTCTCCTTTTGCACCTCTTCAAATCCTTGTGCTGAGCCATGGACGCGCGTCAGGAAGTCCCGCACCAGCGGAAGCGCGCTATCGAAATGGGTTTCCAGAAGCCAGTGGCCGGCGCCTTTCACTGCGGCCGGCATGTAGCCATCTTCCGGTCCCCAGGCGATGAGAGTCGGCGGCTGTCTTTCGCGCAAATAGGCATAGCTGCCAGCGCAGCGCTACCTGCTGGCTGATTCCGTTGCGCGTAGCGGCAGCGAGGCGTCGTAGGCGTTCCTAAAAATAGTCGAGCACCCCGCTGAAAGCAGTTGCTATTGCAATGACGTGGACGAGGCCAAGCGCCAACCAACCGGCGCGGCCGGCTTGAGCAACAAATGCCCCATAGGCAGGAAACTGTGCCACAGCCAACCCTAGGGAAAGGCTGGTAATCGTGTTGTCGGTCAAAAGAGTTGCCAACATGGGGATTGGATAGAGAATGCGGGCTAGCACATAGTCGCCATGCCCAGCTCCGGCCGAAAAGAGTGCCAGCAGGAAGGCAACGGGAGTAGCGCATAGGCCGAAAAGGAGACCTGCCTGCCATGAGAACTTTGGCAATGTCATTCCCTTCCCCATCAACCACATCTATGCGGATGCGTTCGGCCATAAGAACCGCGGCACTCGACAACAAAGATAGATCATGCGGATTTTCCTCGGTCGGTCCATTCGCTTTATCGCAGTTCCAGTAATCTGCAACGTTTACCCACTTTAGCAAGCTCAATGTCCCCGTCTCAGGGCCGCCTCCAGCTTGGAACCGACGGAACTTCTGGACGGCGATTTCGGCAATGGAATTCGACCATCCCAGCAACTACGCTAGCTTCAATCCATCACGCCTCGGCTGGACTCAAAGGCTTATCAAGAATGACCACACGATCTTCCTTTCTCGGCTTGCCCGATCGCCTCGTCGATGACACGGCCCCCCGCGCGGTGATCTTCGGCGCTGGGCACGGCAGCACCTATCCCGGCAAGGACAGCAGCGGTCATGCCTTGGCCGCCGATGCCATCCGCGTTGCGAGCCAGGGTGATGCCGCGCTCGTCGAGCATTGGGATTTCGATCTCGGCGGCCCGCTGTTCGACGGCAAGCCGGTCTGCTGCGTCGACGCCGGCGACATCCTGACCATCATGCATGACAATGCCGGCAACCGCGCCCGGATCGAGGCGAAGACGCGCGAGGTCCTGTCCTTGCCGGCCGTGCCCATCCTGCTCGGCGGCGACGATTCCGTGGTCAGTCCCTTCCTCGCCGGCTTCGCGGATCACGGGCCTGTCTGGATCCTGCAGATCGACGCCCATATCGACTGGCGAGACGAGGTGCATGGCGAACGCCACGGCTACTCCAGCCCGATGCGCCGCGCGAGCGAGATGGCGCATGTCGCCGGCATGGTGCAGGTCGGACTGCGCAGCGTCGGCAGCGCACGCCTCACGGAAATCGAAGCGGCGCGGCGCTATGGCAGCCGTTTCGTCACCGCTCGCGAGGTCCATGCTCTGGGTGTCGAAGCGGCGCTCGGCCATATTCCGGAAGGCGCGCGAGTCGTCGTTACCCTCGACTGCGACAGTCTCGACCCCGGCATCATGCCGGGCGTGGCCGCGCGTACGCCCGGCGGCCTCACCTATACGCAGGTCATCGATCTCATCGCGGGCCTGGGCAAGCGAGCGAGGATCGCCGGATTCGATCTTGTGGAGCTCTATCCGCCATACGACATTGACGGCCTGTCGGCGCTCACCGCCGCGCGCCTTCTTGTCAATGTTATCGGCGCCCTGGTCAGGCAGGTTTGAGACCCGACCTGAGGTGGAATACGGCCCCGGTCCGCCTTTGCGCCCGCTTCATGGCTTGCAGGAAAACTTTTACCGAGGCCCCTGCTCCAGGCTGATCCGGTAACTCAGCGAACGCTTCGCGCCCGGCGCGATCAGCATCAGGCCGGGCTTGTCGGTGAACTCGCCATCGAAATCCAACGGACTGGCAATGCCGTGCCAGGGCTCGATGCACAGGAACGGTGCGCCACCGGGTTTGGACCAGATGCCCACTTCCTGAAATCCCTGCCATGAGACCTCGATCGCCGGACCGTCATCGGCGCCATAGCGAACGCTGTTGCTGGCCGGCCGGTCCAGGATCACAGCGTCGTCGTCAAACAGCCGTTCGGACAGCTCGAGCACAGTGCCTTTGACCGGCGTTGGCTGCGGCGTTGCGATGAGCAGGCCATCCTTCAGCCGGCGGATCGGCGCTGGCTCTGCCTGGGCAAACGTCAGGCGATAGGCGTCCTTGGCCGTATCGGGCAGAACCGGCCAGTTGAACGCCGGATGCGCCCCGATCGACGCCGGCATCGGTTCGTCGCCGCCCGGGTTGGTAATCTCGAATTCTATGTCGAGTTGCGCCTCGCCCAGCGTATAGGTCACGGCCAGTCGAAATGCGAACGGGTAGTGCGTTCGGGTTTCCGCGTCGTCGGTGAGCACCAGCGTGCAGGATCGAGGCCCCCTCTCCGCCCACATAAAAGGCTTGTCGCGGGCGAAGCCGTGCTGCGTCATCGGATAGGTCTGGCCGCGATGGTGCAGGTGATCGCCCTTCAGCCGGCCGACGATCGGAAACAGCACCGGCGAATGGCGCCGCCAGGCCGGTCCAGCCTGCCACAGGAACTCAAATCCTCGTGCATCCCGCAGGGAAACCAACTCTGCGCCGTGGGCGATGATGGTTGCCGATATGCCCTCGCCATGAAGCGTCAGACTGTCCTGTTCCATATGTCCTCGCGGTTCGTCCGGCGTGGCCGGCAGGCTAGCAAATGGCCGGGCGTGAACTCAAGGTGGCGGACGGCATTTGCATTTCACGCGATCGCGATGAACCTTGATGGTGGGCCAGGCGCCCCTTTCGAAAGAAAATGGCCGGAGGTTTCCCTCCGGCCAGCCAAGACTCAAAGCTGTTGCCTGCTACGGTCCGGACTATTCCCGCTCGCCGGTAAAATTCAGCAGCAGCTGGAAGATGTTGATGAAGTTCAGGTAGAGCGAGAGGGCACCGAAGACGGCGAGCTTCTGGCGCGACTCCGCATCGAAATTCTCCGCGTATTGCTCCTTGATCGTCTGCGTGTCCCAGGCCGTCAGGCCGATGAACACGGCAATGCCGATGACCGAGATGGCGAACTGCAGCGCGGTCGAGCCGAGGAAGATGTTGACGATGCTGGCGATCACCACGCCGATCAGGCCCATGATCAGGAAGGACGAGAACTGCGTCAGGTCGCGCCTTGTCGTGTAGCCATAGAGGCTGGTGGCGCCGAACATGGTGGCGGCGATGAAGAAGGTGCGCGCGATGCTGGTGCCGGTGAAGACCAGGAACACCGAAGCCAGCGACAGGCCCATGACGGCACAGAAGGCCCAAAACATCGCCTGCGCGCTTGCCGCGGACATGGTCTGCATCTTGAACGAGAACAGGAGCACGAAGGCGAGCGGCGCCAGCATCACCACCCATTTCAGCGGGCTGGAAAAGATCGGCACATAAAGCGCCGGCGTCGACGACACCAGGAAGGCGACAAGGCCGGTAACCACCAGGCCAAGGCCCATATAATTGTAGACGCGCAGCATGTGCTGGCGCAGGCCCTCGTCATAGACGGCTCCAGTCCGGGCGCCTGTGCCCACGCGGTATCCAAGATTGGGCGTATTCATTCGAGGTCTCCTTTGTGGATTGGTCAGTAAAGCGTTCTGGCGAGCGTTTCGGCGGCGCGGTCGAGATCATGAACCTCGCTTTTGGCGACGACAGCGTAGGCGACATCGCCGATCTGGAAATAGGCCGAGGAGATGTCGCCCGAGGGCGCCACGGTCGGCTTGACCACATCGAAAGTGCCCGGCCGGATCGCAAACAGCGAAACCAGGCCCATCTCCTTGGCGTCGACCGCAATCTCGACACTCGGGCCGAAGCGCGACGGATAGATCTGCACGTCGCGGACCTTCCAGTCCTTCGGCAGTGCCGGCATCACGATGGCGGTGGCGGCGCGGATCTCGCCGGCATTGTAATTAGGCGCCTCGGTCTGCGAGGGCATGTTTTCGCGCAGCAGCGTCGTCCTGTGTGCCTGTACCGCCTCGTCGACATAGGCGGGCGGCTGCGGTGAAGCGACGACCTTGGTCACCGACATCGGCCCGACGATGCCGTTGGCCAGCCAGCCGGCGGCAACGAAAGCGGCGACCGCTGCCGCGCGTTGCAGCACACCGAAGATGCGGCCCCGGCCAAGCCCCCTCTCCAGCCGCCGCGCCGCATCGGCCGTCGCCGGCCGCGCCATGCCTTCGGAACCGGCCAGCGCCATGCGCAGTTCGTCGCGGGTGCGCAGATCCGACATCACACGCGCGGCCGTGTCCGGACGCTCCGACAGGAAGGCTTCGACCTCGATGCGGCGGCTGACGTCGAGCTGGTCGTCGATATAGGCGTCGAGATCGGCGTCCGTAACCGGGTCGACAAGAGCGGTCATGAGTCACCTCCCACGATCCTGAGATGATTTTTGCCCCGGGCGGGCGCCTCTTCCATCTGCCGCAAGGCCGCGCGCGCCCTGCCGATACGCGACATCAGCGTGCCCAGCGGCACGCCGCTGGCGTTGGCGGCCTGCTGGTAGGAGAGCCCTTCGATGGCGACCAGATGCAGCGCCGAGCGCTGCTCTTCCGGCAGGCTGAAAAAGGCTTCGCGAACCTGCGCCAGGCGCACGGAATGTTCCTGCGGCGCCGGGGTGCTGCCGTCGGCCAGATATCGGGCCTGTTCGAGGCGTGCCGCTTCCGAGCGGCGCGAGCGCACGCGGTCGATGAAGGTGTTATGGACGATCGACAGCAGCCATGCGCGCAGGTTTCCGCCCGAGCGGAACGTGCCGCGACGCTCATAGGCGCGCACCAGCGCGTCGTGGACGAGATCCTCGGCCTCGACGCCGTCGCGCGTCAGCGAACGGGCGTAGCGCCGCAGCGACCCGAGCTGTCCAATGATGTCAAAGCGTGGCATCGACCGTTTCATGCCCTGTCTACGGAGCATGTGGGGATTTTAATCCCGGCCGTGCCGATTTTTCTTCGCGGGAAAATATATCGGTTGCAGGTGTCTCGTCTCGCTAGGTGCCGTGAGCGCCCTTAGGTCCAAGTGGATTTGCCGGTTTGGGAACCGTCACGCCGCAGGCGCGCAACACCCACCGGCGGCCGTCGCTGCGTAAATCGGTGATGCTCAGTGGCTCGACGTCGATCTTCGAGCTGGCGGCAAGCGGCGCCCCGAGAACATGCAGGATCGCGGCGCGGATGACGCTGGCATGCGTCACGGCGATAGTATGGCCACGTTCGACGATCAATCGATCCATCAATCCGGCGGTCCGTCGGGCAACGTCGGCCAGCGGCTCACCACCATGCGGGGCTGCATTCGGATCCATGAGCCATGCGGCGATTTCTTCGGGCTGTCGCGCCTGCACCTCTTCAAAGCTCTTGCCTGCCCATCGTCCGTAATTCTGGTCGGCCAGCATCGGATCGACGGACGCGTCCAGCGACAGCGCCTCGGCGGTCTGACAGGCGCGAAGCGCCGGCGCTGTCCACACACGGTCCGCGCGACGCAGCGTCCCTCGCATCGCTTTTGCCAATGTCAGCGATCGTGGCTCCAGCGGTTCATCCGAGGGAAACCGCCCTTTCCGGGTCGTCGCCGTGGCACCGGCGCAGATCATGGTCAGACGGACGAGCATGGAGCATGCCTTCTCTGAAGTGGTTGAAAGCCGCACCGGCAGGTGCCGCCTTTCGCGCCGCCGCGATCAAAACCGCTGGTGAAACGTGGCCAATTTGCGTATCACTCCGCCGCGCCAACGGAACCATAATGATGTTCGAAGACCTGCAGCCAGCTCCCGCCGACAAGATTCTTGCGCTGATCGGCCTCTATCGCGCCGATCCACGCCCTGGCAAGGTCGATCTCGGTGTCGGCGTCTACAAGGATCGGGACGGCAAGACGCCGGTTATGCGGGCCGTGCGCGAGGCCGAGAAGCGGCTGCTGCAGGGCCAGGATACCAAGACCTATCTCGGCCTTGCCGGCGATACCGGGTTCAACACTGTGATGGCCAAGCTCGCCTTCGGTCCGGGCGCGGACCTGTCGCGCATCCGGGCGGCACAGGCGCCCGGTGGCTCCGGCGCGCTGCGGCTGGTGGCAGAACTGCTCAAGCGGACGCGTTCGGATGCCACGGTCTGGGTCTCCGACCCGACCTGGCCGAACCATATGCCGGTGATGCGTGCCGCCGGCCTGCAGATTCGCGACTATCCCTATTTCGATGCGGCCTCGGGAGCGGTTCGTTTCGACGACATGCTGGCGGCGCTGCGGTCGGCCAACACCGGCGACGTGGTGCTGCTGCATGGCTGCTGCCACAATCCGACCGGCGCCAATCTGGACGCGGCTCAGTGGGAGGCCGTCACCGATCTCGTCGTCGAGCGCGGTCTGCTGCCATTTGTCGACATCGCCTATCAAGGGTTTGGCGACGGCCTGGAGGCCGATGCCCTCGGCTTGCGGCTGCTGGCCGCGAAAGTTCCGGAAATGGTTGTCGCGTCGAGCTGCTCGAAGAATTTCGCGGTGTACCGCGACCGGGTCGGCGCGGCGATGGTCCTGGCCAGGGACGGCGCGCAGGCCGACGTCGCGATGAGCCAGATACTGTCGGCGGCGCGCGCCATGTATTCGATGCCGCCCGACCATGGTGCCGCGGCGGTGCGCATCGTCCTGGAAGACGCCGCGCTGCGTGCCGACTGGGAAGCAGAACTGGAAGAGATGCGTCTTCGTATGCTGAGGCTTAGGGTCGCATTCGCCGAGGCGCTGCGCCGGCACTCCAATTCCGATCGCTTCGACTTCGTTGCCAGCCATCGCGGCATGTTCTCGCGGCTCGGCCTCACGGAAGCGCAGGTCGAAAGGCTGCGCGCCGAGCACGCCGTCTACATGGTCGGCGACAGCCGCATCAACGTGGCCGGCCTGCCCGAGGACGGCATGGATGACCTCGCCAAGGCGATTGTTTCCGTGCTGGACTGACGAGGCGGGTACGGTGCGCCTGTGGACAAGGTCCCCTCGCCGGCTGACAGCGTTGGCCGAGTGACGGTTCGCGCGATAGCATCCGCTCCATGACGCCATCGAAAGACATTTCACGCCTGATCGAAATCATGGCGGCGTTGCGCGCGCCGAAGACCGGCTGCCCGTGGGACATCGAGCAGGACTTCTCCACCATCGCGCCCTACACGATCGAGGAGGCCTACGAGGTGGCGGATGCCATCGCGCGCGGCGATCTCGACGATTTGCGCGACGAACTCGGTGACCTCCTGCTGCAGGTCGTCTACCATGCCCAGATGGCGCAGGAAGCCGGCGAATTCGCCTTCCCTGACGTTGTCCAGGCCATCACCACCAAGATGATCCGCCGCCATCCTTACGTCTTTGGCGATGAGAAGGCCCGCAGCGCCGGCATGGCCAAGGGCATGTGGGAGAAGATCAAGGCGCAGGAGAAGGCCGAGAAGCGACAAGCCCGCCTCGCACGCGGCCTCGACCCGGAGGACAACGGCAAGGGGTTCCTGGACAGTGTTCCGGTCGCCCTGCCCGCCTTGACGCGAGCGCTGAAGCTTCAGGAAAAAGCCGCCCGTGTCGGCTTCGACTGGAGCGAGGCGGCTCCCATCCTGGACAAGATCGAGGAAGAGATCGGGGAGTTGCGCGAGGCTTTGGCGAGGGGTGAGACGGCCTCGATCAAGGACGAGTTCGGCGACATGTTGTTTGCCGTCGTCAATCTCGGCCGTCACCTGAAGCTCGATTCGGAGGCGGCACTCAGCGGCACCAACGAGAAATTCCGCTCACGCTTCCACTATGTCGAGCGAGCCCTGGAAAAATCAGGCGGCTCGCTGGAGGAAGCTAGCCTAGAGGAGATGGAAGCGCTCTGGCAGGAAGCAAAAACTGCAAGGTAAGCCTATAGCCTCGACGGAAAACCGCGATAACTTCTTCTCGAATTTCTGCGCGTTAGCCGTTGTTTTTGCGACGCAATCGGCTTTCAATCTCTTCGCGGGCGCTTTGCGTGGCCTTCAGCGAAACGGTGGCGCTGCCATCGTCATTGTCGGTTCGCGAAACGACATCGCCATTGCGATAAAGCCAGTCGACCAGGCCGAATTGTGCCGGCTCGATCGTCACCGTCAGGTCTTGCAGTTCGCCGGCCATCCGCGTTTCGATGACCGCTTTCAGCGCATCGATGCCTTCGCCTGACACCGCCGATACGGCAATCGGCGGCTCCTTGGAACCGTCGGCGCTGTCGGCGAGCAGCCGCTGCCTGTTGCCTTCGTCCAGCAGGTCGATCTTGTTCCAGACTTCGATCACGCGCCTGGTGTCGCTGGCGTCGACGCCGAGATCGGCGAGGATGCGCTCGACGTCCTCGGCCTGCGCCGCCGTGTCGGGATCGGAAATGTCGCGCAGATGGATGACGAGATCGGCCTCGACCACCTCTTCCAAGGTCGCCCGGAACGCCGCGATCAGATGCGTCGGCAGGTCCGAAATGAAGCCCACCGTGTCGGAAAGAATGATCGGCGTGCCGTGCGGCAGCCGCACGCGGCGCAGTGTCGGATCCAGCGTGGCGAACAGCATGTCCTGCGCCAGCACCCCTGCTCCGGTCAGCTTGTTGAACAGCGTCGACTTGCCGGCGTTGGTGTAGCCGACGATCGCCACCACTGGAAACGGCACCTTCTTGCGCTTGGCGCGGTGCAGGTCGCGGGTGCGGCGCACGGTTTCCAGCTCGTGCTTCAGCTTTATGATCTTTTCCTGCAACTGCCGCCGATCGGATTCGATCTGCGTTTCACCGGGGCCACCGAGGAAGCCTGCACCGCCACGCTGACGCTCCAGGTGGGTCCAGCTGCGCACCAGGCGGCCCTTCTGGTAGTTGAGATGGGCAAGCTCGACCTGCAGCGTGCCTTCCTTGGTGCGCGCCCGTTCGCCGAAGATCTCCAGGATCAGCCCGGTGCGATCCAGCACCTTGGCGTTGAATTGCTTCTCGAGATTGCGCTGCTGCACCGGCGTCAGCGGATGGTCGACGATGACCACTTCCGCGTGCCCTTCCTTGACGATCCCGGCGAACTCCTCGACCTTGCCGCTGCCCAGCAACGTCGCCGGGCGCGGGTCGTTGACGGTCACGACCGCCGTATGGATCAGATCAAGGTCAATGGCGCGGGCAAGGCCGACTGCTTCGTCGTGGCGCGCCTCGGCCGAGCGCGTCAGCCGCGGACGGTTCGTGTCATCGTCGTTACGCGGTTGGCGGGTAAGCACAGGCACAATGACAACGGCCCGGGTCGGACCCTTGGCTTCCGTCCCGGGATGATGCGCTGATTTTCCGCGAACCGTGCCGTCCGCGTCCTTCTCACGTGCCAATCAGGCGCCCTGGCTTTCCTCGCCATCGAACATCTGAACCGGCTGGCTCGGCATGATCGTGGAAATGGCGTGCTTGTAGACGAGTTGGGAGTGACCGTCGCGGCGCAGCAGGACGCAGAAATTATCGAAAGAAGTGACCACGCCGGTCAGCTTCACGCCGTTGATAAGAAAGATGGTGAGCGGGTTCTTGCTCTTGCGAACTGAATTCAGGAACAGGTCCTGAAGGTTTTGCGATCGTTCCGCCATTGTTTTTGTCTTTCGCCGATCCCCTTCGGTTTGCAGCCAATGCGCCAAATTAGCGGGCACATGTCAAGCGCGCAAACACCCTCTTGCCGTCAGTAACGACAAGCAGAACGAGATATATTGATGTTCATTCCACCTGTGCGGTTATCAGGCTGGACTTTTTTCCGCAATGTCAAAAAAGGCATGCCGCAACGAAAGTGTTATTGAGCCGGGGTGGCCATTGGCTATGGGATCGCCATCAATGGCCACGATCGGCATGGCAATAGTCGTCGCGGAACTGATGAATGCTTCGCGGGCCGCTTTGGCCTCGGCGACGGAAAATTCCCGTTCCTCGATCTTCAGGCCGAGCCTTGCCGCGACTTCGAACATGGTGGTGCGCGTGATGCCGCGCAGAATGCCATGTTCGGCCGGCCGGGTGACCAGAACGCCATCCCTGGTAACGATCCAGGCATTCGACGACCCGCCCTCCTTGACGTTGCCGTCGGCATCCACGAACCACGCCTCCTGCGCGCCCGCTTCCTTGGCCTTCTGCTTGGCCAATACATTGGGCAGCAGCCCGACGGTCTTGATGTCGACGCGGTCCCACCGGTTCTCCGGCACGGTGATGACGGCGATACCGGTCTCGGCTCGCTTGGCTCCCGCGGCAGGGTCGGCCTTCCTGGCTGTCACCACCAGCGCGGGCTTGACGTTCGCCGATGGGAAGACAAATTCCCGGCTGGCGACACCGCGCGTCACCTGAACATAGACCAGGCCGTTGACGACCTGATTGCGGTTGACCACTTCGCGCAGGATCAGCGGCAACACATTGCGTGTCACCGGCCAGGCGATCGACAGTTCGGTCAGCGAGCGGTTCAGCCGGGCAAGGTGGCGCGGCATGTCGACGATGAAGCCGCGCGCCACCTCGCAGACCTCGTAGACGCCGTCGGCGAACTGGTAGCCGCGATCCTCGATATGCACGGCGGCATCGGCATGAGTGATGTAGCGCCCGTTCACATAGGCAATGCGCGGCATGGTCACCTCGGGAGATTTGGTTCGGCCTGTTTAGGCGATTCCGCCGTGCAGGTAACGGACAATCGCGTGGGCCACCGAGGATTGGGTCAGACGCCCAGCGACTTCAGCTTGCGGTGCAAGGCGGAACGCTCCATGCCGATGAACTCGGCTGTCTTCGAAATGTTGCCGCCGAACCGGTTGATCTGGGCGATCAGATAGTCCTTTTCGAACTGTTCGCGTGCCTCGCGCAGCGGCAGCGCCATTATATGCTGGTCCGACTGGTTGGGCGTGCGCGGCATGACATCGCCGATTTCGGACGGCAGCAGATCCGCGGTGATCGGCGCGTCCACGTCCTCGCCGCGCGCCAGGATCATCAGTCGCTCGACGTTGTTGCGCAACTGGCGCACGTTGCCCGGCCAGTTGTGCGCCTGCAGCACGGCCAGCGCGTCGTCGCCGATACGGCGTGGCTTGATGCCAGCCTGGCGGGCGATCTGCTTCATGAAGTTGTCGACGAGATAGGGAATGTCCTCGCGCCGCTCGGCCAGTCCCGGCACCATGACCGGAACCACGGCGAGCCGGTGATAGAGATCCTCGCGGAAACGCCCGTCGGCGATCATCGCCTCAAGGTTCTGCGAGGTCGAGGAAATGATGCGGACGTCGACCTTGACCCGCTTAGTACCGCCCACCCGCTCGAATTGCTGTTCGACCAGCACGCGCAAAATCTTGTTCTGCGTCTCGCGCGGCATGTCGGCCACTTCGTCGATGTATAGAATGCCGCGATGGGCCTCCTCCAGCGCCCCCACCTTACGTTCGACCCCGTTCGATTCGGTGCCGAACAGTTCGATCTCCATGCGTTCAGGCGTGATATTGGCGGCACTCAGCGTCACGAACGGCCCGCCCTTGCGCGCCGACAGCGTATGAATGGCGCGGGCGGCCAGTTCCTTGCCCGATCCGGAAGGGCCAACGATCATCACCCGGCTGTTGGTCGGCGCGACACGCTCGATGGTCTGGCGCAACTGGCTCATCGCCGAGGACATGCCGATCAAATCGAAAGTCTCGCCGCTGCGCAGCTTGAGGTCGGAAACTTCGCGGCGCAGTTTCGAGGTCTCGAGTGCGCGTTCGGCAATGAGGATCAGCCTGTCGGCCTTGAACGGCTTTTCGATGAAATCATAGGCGCCGCGACGGATGGCGGAAACCGCCGTTTCGATGTTGCCGTGGCCTGAAATCATCACTACCGGCAGGTTCGGGTGCATGGTCTTGATCTCGTCGAGCAGCGCCAAGCCGTCCAGACGCGAACCCTGCAGCCAGATATCAAGGAAGATCAGCCTCGGTGCTCGGTCGGCGATAGCCGCCAGTGCGCTGTCGGCATCGAATGCCGTACGGGTTTCGTGACCCTCGTCACTCAGGATGCCCGCGACGAGTTCGCGGATGTCTTCCTCGTCATCGACGATGAGAATATCAGACGCCATTATCGACCTTTTCAGTTTCTCTTTCGTGGTCCGCCTTGGTTTCGCCGCGCGGCAGCGCGCTGGTTGCAGGCGGCAGGATGATGCTGATCATCGCGCCGCGCCCGCCGTGGAAATCCGCAGGCGCGTCATGGAGTTCCAGCCTGCCGCCATGGTCCTCCACGATCTTCTTGACGATAGCGAGACCAAGCCCGGTGCCCTTTTCACGCGTGGTCATATAGGGCTCCAGCAACCGTTGGCGATTCTCGCGCGGCAGGCCTTTGCCATTGTCGATGACATCGATGCGAATCGCGCCATTCTGACGGCCGGCTTGAATCCGGATTATGCCGTGCGAACCGTCCTTATGTTCCAGTCCGTCGATCGCCTCGGCGGCATTCTTGATCACATTGCCGAAAGCCTGGGCCATCAGCCGGCTGTCGAACGTGCCCTTGAGCGGCTCGTTGCCGAATATCCGCTCGAAGGTGATATCGGCGCGGCTGACTTCGACCAGGAAGGAAGCCTCGCGCAGCGATTCGCGCAGGTCGATGGCCTTCATCTCGGGCTTTGGCATGCGCGCGAAAGCCGAGAACTCGTCGACCATGCGGCCGATATCCTCCACCTGCCGGATAATGGTGTCGGTGCACTGGTCGAAAACCTCGCGGTCTTCGGTGATGACCTTGCCGTAGCGGCGCTTGATGCGTTCGGCGGAAAGCTGGATCGGCGTCAGCGGATTCTTGATCTCGTGGGCGATGCGCCGCGCCACGTCGGCCCAAGCGGATGAGCGCTGGGCCTGAACCAGATCGGTGATGTCGTCGACGGTCACGACATAGGATTTTTCCTCCGAGCCGTCGTCGCCTGCCTCGATGGTGACCTGCACATTGAAGGTCCGCTCGGCGCTGGCGCGATAGAAGGTCACCTGTTCGCGGTAGACCGGCTTGCCGGATTTACGACCGATCTCGAAGACCCGGCCGACATGCGGCAGGATCGCGGAAAGATTCTGCCCAAGTGCCGCGCTGGCGGAAACGGCCAGCATCGATTCGGCAGAACGATTGACGATGGTGATGATGCCGTAAGGGTCGACGCCGATGACGCCGGCGGTGACGCCGGCAAGCACGGCTTCGGAAAAACGCCGCCTCTCATCGATCAGGTCCTTCGCCGACAGGATCTCGTTGCGTTGTGATTTGAGCTCCAGCAGCATCTTGTTGAACGTGTCGCCGAGCGAGGCGACATCGCCATCGGATGGCCGCACCGGCACCGCGACGTCGAGATTGCCGGTCGCGACTTCGTCGGCAGCGCCGATCAGCTGACGGATCGGCCGCACGAGCCGGTCGGCAACAGCTATGCCGGTCCAGATTGCCGATAGGATGATGATCAGGGTCAGCGACAGATAGGGCAGCGCAAACGCCACTTGCGAGGTACGCCTGTTGTCCTCGAGATTGCGATACTCGTCGGTGTTGGACCTGACGATCTGCCGCGCCTTGATCACCTCGGGGTCGACCAGACGGATGGTGTAGAGATAGAGGCCATCGAGCTCGCGCAGCTTGACGATGGCGCCCATGATGTTGCGCGTGCGCGGCTCGATCAGCACCGGCTTGCCGTCCGTGGCGGTGGCCACCGCTCCTTCCGGCGGTTCCGGCATGGCGAAATCGGCATCGGTCTTGGCGCTCATGACGAAGGAGCCATCGGGCTTGATCAGCGCGGCATGCGCCAGCGAGCGGCCCACGGCTTCCTTGTTCATAAGATCGAGAAAGCCGGTGCGATCGAGGCCGTAGAGCGTTCGCGACGCATCGAGATCGTAGGCCATCGACAACGTCGTACCCTGCAGGTTGCGCGCGTTCTCCTGCACATAGGCGTCGGCGATCGACAGGGACGAATTGACGATCGTCTTGGTGCGAATTTCGAACCAGCGATCAAGGCCGATATCGAGCGTGATCGAGGCGATGATCGCCACCATGATGGCGGGAATGGCGGCGACGAGAGCGAACATGGCAACGATGCGCACATGCAGCCGAGAAGCCGCTTTGCCATGCCGGCGCGCCATGACGATGCGATGCACCTCGCGTCCAACCAGCGCGATGAGGAAGAGCACGAAGGCGGCATTGAGAGCAATCAGCGCCCAGGTCGTTTTGGCGTCAGGCGCAATCGGTGTCGCACCGACCAGGATGGCGAACGAAATAGCCGCCATGACCAAGGCACCGACGACCGCCACCACGCCGGGCAGTGCCAGCAGCCGGCGCCCGTCGCGCGCGCCAGGTTCGCTGAAGAGCGGTTTGTTGAGTACAGGTGTCTGCGGAGCCATGTCGCCGTCTAGAGCCAGTGATTGCGTCCGATCTATGCAACGCATTGTGGCGATTATGCAACAAGTGTGACAACTACAGGACTCTTTCCCCGGTCGGTCCCCTGAAAAGATCCTGTATGCAGCGCGGGCTCAGGTCTGGCGGGAGGACTTGTAAACGTTGACGCCCAATTCGCGAATCTTCTTGCGCAGGGTGTTGCGGTTGAGTCCCAGGAGCTCAGCGGCCTTGATCTGGTTGCCGCGGGTTGCCGTCATCGAAGCCAGCACCAACGGATATTCGACTTCGGACAAGATACGCTCGTACAGACCGGCAGGCGGCAATTCGCCCGCAAAGGAGGCGAAATAGCGCTGCAGGAAGTGCTCCACCGCCTGCCCGATGGAAAGATCGTCGGGAATGAGGTTGCCGCCACCCGGTACCACGGGGCGTTCGCCTGTCTTGAGCTCCGTCTCGATGATCTCGGCGGAAATCTCGTCCTGCGAATAAAGCGCGGCGAGCCTGCGGACCAGGTTTTCCAGCTCGCGCACATTGCCTGGCCAGGGATAGCGCTTCATCAGTTCGATGCCGCCGGAAGAGATGCGCTTGGTCTGCAGCCCCTCCATTTCGCCGAGCTTGAAGAAATGGCGCACCAGATCGGGCACATCCTCGGAGCGTTCGCGCAAGGCCGGCAACCTGAGCGGCACGACATTGAGACGGTAGAAAAGATCCTCGCGGAAGAGGCCCTGGTTGATCAGCGTACGCAGGTCCTTGTTGGTGGCGGCGACAATGCGCACATCGGTCTTGATCGGCGTGCGGCCGCCGACAGTCGTGTACTCGCCCTGCTGCAGGACGCGCAGCAAGCGCGTCTGCGCCTCCATCGGCATGTCGCCGATCTCGTCAAGGAACAGCGTGCCGCCCTCCGCCTGCTCGAAACGGCCAGTCGAGCGGCTCTGCGCGCCGGTGAAGGCGCCCTTCTCGTGACCGAACAGTTCCGATTCAATAAGGTCGCGCGGGATAGCCGCCATGTTGATGGCAACGAACGGACCGCCACGACGGCGCCCATATTCATGCAGCGCTCGTGCCACCAGTTCCTTGCCGGTGCCCGATTCGCCCGAAATCATCACCGTCAGGTCGGTCTGCATCATGCGCGCCAGCATGCGGTAGATGTCCTGCATGGCCGCCGAACGGCCGACCAGCGGCATCGTTTCGGGCGGCTCTTCTTGCCTGGCATCGATCTTCGGCCGCCGGGGCTCGGACAAAGCGCGGTTGACGATGTTGAGGAGTTCGGTCAGATCGAAAGGCTTCGGCAGATATTCATAGGCGCCCGTTTCGGAAGCGCGGATCGCCGTCATGAAGGTATTCTGGGCGCTCATGACGATGACAGGCAGTTCCGGCCGCGCCTTCTTGATGCGCGGCAGCATGTCGAAAGCGTTCTCGTCCGGCATCACGACGTCGGTGATGACGAGATCACCCTCGCCGGCCGCGACCCAGCGCCACAGAGTCGACGCGTTGGAGGTGACGCGCACCTCGTGACCGACACGCGACAAGGCCTGATTGAGAACGGTGCGGATCGCAGCGTCGTCGTCGGCGACCAGAATATTGCCGCGAACGGTCATTTGCGGTCTCCTTCACCGTCTTGATCAGCGCCAAGCGCCGTTTCCTTCCAGGCCGGCATCAGAACCCGGAATGTTGTCGCGCGCGGCGTCGAATCGCATTCGATGATGCCGCCATGTTCACCGACGATCTTGGCGACCAGCGCCAGCCCGAGCCCCGAGCCGTTCGGCTTGGTGGTGATGAAGGGATCGAACAGGATCGGCAGGATATCCTCCGACACGCCGGAACCATTGTCGCGCACGCAAAACTCCAGCGGCAGCGACACGCGGTCCTGCGTCCCCGGAACCGAAACGCGAATACCGGGCCGGAAGGCGGTGGACAGCACGATCTCGCCCTGGGGGTCGCTACCGATTGCCTCGGCGGCGTTCTTGATCAGATTAAGGAACACCTGGATCAGCTGATCACGATTGGCAAACACCGGAGGCAATGATGGATCATAGTCCTCCAGTATCTTGATTTTCCTAGCGAAACCGTTCTTTGCGATCGCTTTCACGTGATCGAGCACCACATGGATGTTGACGGGATAGCGGTCGATCGGCCGCCCGTCGGAAAACACCTCCATGCGGTCGACCAGCGATACGATACGGTCCGTCTCGTCGGTGATCAGCCGCGTCAGCGCGCGATCCTCATCGGAAGCGGACAGCTCGAGCAGCTGAGCCGCCCCCCTGATGCCGGAGAGCGGGTTCTTGATCTCATGCGCCAGCATCGCCGCCAGACCGGTCACCGAGCGCGCCGCGCCGCGATGCGTCATCTGCCGGTCGATCTTGTCGGCCATCGACCGCTCCTGGAACATGACCACGACGGAGCCCGGAAACTCCGGCACCGGCGCGACATAGAGATCGACGACCTTTTCGATGCCGAGGCGCGGCGACGAAACGTCGACCCGATATTCGTTGACGGGCGCGCGGCGCTCGCGCACCTGGTCGACCAGTGTCAGCAGCGGACTGCCGAAGGGTATGAGCTTGGACAGGGTGTTGCGCGCCAGCATGGTCGCGCTGGAGCGAAAGAAGTCCTCGGCATCGGCATTGGCGAAGGTGATGAAGCCTTCCTCGCTGATCATGATCACCGGGCGGCGGATCGTGTTTAGTACGATCTGGGCAGCATCCGCCATTTCAACGCCTTGGCCAGGGGTTGCGGTCATGCGGCGCTCCGCAGGTTCAAGGTTTGCGGATCGCGCGAAAACACGTCACGCAGCAAGGCAATGACGCGGGCCGGTTCGGACGCGGTCAATATCGCTTTCCTACTCTCGCCAGCGACACCCTCGGCATGTCGGTCGAGATACCAGCCCAGATGCTTGCGCGCTTGGCGCAGGCCGCTCTCGATGCCGTAAAGCGCCAGCATGTCCTCGTAGTGGGCGACGACATAATCGGTAAGCGCTTGCGCGGTCTCGGGAATGCTGGGCGAAAATGTCCCGGCGGCAGCCGCAGCGATGCCTCCGGCGACCCACGGCGCGCCATAATGGGCGCGGCCGACCATCAACGCATCGGCGCCGGACTGTTCGAGAACGGCGGCTGCGTCGCTTGGGGAGCAGACATCGCCATTGGCGACGACCGGAATGGAAACAGCCTCCTTGACGCGAGCGATGGCGCGCCAGTCCGCCTTGCCCTGGTAGAACTGACAGCGTGTGCGGCCATGGACCGTGACCATCCTGACGCCCGCCTGCTCGGCCCGGCGCGCCAGGACAGGAGCGTTGAGTGCGCCTTCGTCCCAACCCAGCCGCATCTTGACCGTCACCGGCACCTTGACCGCGCCTACCACGGCCTCGATCAGCGAGAGCGCGTGGTCGAGGTCCAGCATCAATGCCGAACCGGCATAGCCACCGGTGACCTTCTTGGCCGGGCAGCCCATATTGATGTCGATGATGTCGGCGCCCTCGCCGGCGGCGATCCGCGCGCCTTCGGCCATATGCATGGCCTCGCGCCCGGCAAGCTGCACCATGTGGACGGGCAGTCCGGAATGGCGTATCCGCAGGCCACAACCCGCCCTGCCCTTGGCGAGTTCGCCGCTGGCCACCATTTCGGACACCACCAGGCCTGCGCCATGCCCATGGGCGCGCTGCCTGAACGCCTCGTCCGTGATCCCCGACATTGGCGCGAGGAAGACGCGGTTGCGTATTCTGACGCCGCCGACGTCGAGAGACTGGGCCAATCCGGTCAAGTTAACCATGCACAAAAACCAAGCACGTCCATTCGTTGCACATTCTCTAGCCAGATCGAGAGAAATGTGCAACGCGGAATGACGCCACATTAAGGCGCAATTGGGAAAATGCTGGCCTTCGGCCTTGGCCGCGACTAGGACCGGACTGCATGACTGGCGCAACCGAAAATCAGGCTCCGGATCCGGGTGGCAAAGTCGCGGTGGTTATCGTCGCGGCCGGCCGCGGCGCGCGCGCCGGACAAGCCGATGGTCCTAAGCAATATCAACGAATTGGCGGACGCGCCGTCATCGCTCGTGTCATAGACATTTTTCTGGCGCACCCGCTCATCGGCCGGGTCGTCGTGGCCATCCATGCCGAAGACCGCGAGCTTTTTCAGCAAGCGGTCGGAACCGATGCGGATCGGGTAACGGCAATTGCCGGAGGCGCGACCAGGCAGGATTCGGTTCGGCTCGGGCTGCAGGCGCTGAGAAGCTACGCGCCGGACAAGGTCCTCATCCACGACGCCGCGCGCCCCTTTGTAGACATGGATCTGATCGACCGCACCATCGCGGCCATCGGCGAACGTGAAGGCGCGCTTCCCGCCCTGCCGGTCGCCGACACGCTGAAACGCGAATCGGCGACCGGCATGGTCGGCGAAACGGTGCCACGGAGCGGGCTGCACGCGGCGCAAACGCCGCAAGGCTTTCCCTTCCTCGCGATCATGACGATGCATGAGCAAGCCTACAACAGCGGCAAATCCGACTTTACCGACGACGCGTCGATCGCCGAATGGATGCAGATGCCGGTGAAGCTCGTTCCTGGATCGCCCGACAATGTCAAACTCACATGGGCACGGGACATCGCCATGGCGCACCAGCGACTTTCCAGCGAGCGGACACACTTTCCCGACATCCGCACCGGCAATGGCTATGATGTCCACGCCTTCGAGCCCGGCGACCATGTTACGCTTTGTGGCGTCGCCATCCCGCATGACAGGAAATTGTCGGGCCATTCCGACGCGGATGTCGGCCTGCACGCCCTGACCGACGCGCTGCTGGCGACCTGCGGGGCCGGCGACATCGGCACGCACTTTCCTCCGTCCGATCCGCAGTGGAAAGGCGCTGCATCGCGGATATTCGTCGAACATGCGGCAAGACTGGTGCGCGAGCGCGGCGGACGCATCGCCAATGCCGATATCACGCTGATCTGCGAGGCGCCGCGCGTCGGCCCGCACCGCGAGGCGATGACATCAGTCCTTTCGCTGATGCTGGGCATTTCCGCCGACCGCATCTCGGTCAAGGCGACAACCAACGAGAAGCTCGGCTTTGTCGGCCGCGAGGAAGGTATCGCGGCGATCGCCACCGCCAGTGTGGTGTTTCCAGGCGAGGTTCCGGAATGACCAACAGCGAACTGGCAACCGCCCTGTTTGAGGCGTGCCGGGAGCGCGGCATCATGCTGGCGACCGCGGAAAGCTGTACCGGCGGGATGATCATCGCCGCGCTGACCGACATTGCCGGTTCTTCCGCCGTGGTCGATCGCGGCTTCATCACCTATTCCAATGAAGCCAAGATGGACATGCTCGGCGTTCGCGCCGCCACGCTCGACGTGCATGGTGCGGTCTCCCGCGAGACAGCCATCGAGATGGCCGCCGGAGCGCTCGCCCGTTCGCGTGCCGGGCTGGCGCTGGCCGTCACCGGCATTGCCGGTCCGGGTGGCGGTTCCAGGGAAAAGCCGGTCGGGCTGGTCTGGTTTGGCGTTGCGGTGAACGGCCGACCCGTGACGGCTGAACGCAAGCTGTTTGCCGACAATGGCCGTGACTTCATCCGCCGGGAAACGGTCCATCATTCACTTGAGATCGGCTTGCAGGCGCTTGGCGAGAGTCAGGCCGCCGGTTTCTTGCCGTAGATGATGTCGGCGCGCTTTTCAAAAGCTTCGGCGAACATGCGGAAGGCACGATCGAACATCGTGCCCATCAGCGCACCCAGGATGCGGCTCTTGAATTCATAGTCGATGAAGAAGCGCACGGCACAACCGGCACCATCCGGCTCGAACCGCCAGACATTGCTCAGATATTTGAACGGCCCGTCAATATACTTCACGTCGATGGCGTGTTCGTCGGGCTTGAGCAGTACCTGCGTCGTGAAAGTCTCCCGGATCGCCTTATAGCCGATGCTCATGTCGGCCACGAGGATGGTGCGGCCGTCACGCTCCTTGCGCGAGCGGACCGCCAACGCTTCGCAAAGCGGCAGGAATTGCGGGTAAGTTTCGATGTCGGCGACCAGCGCGAACATCTGCTCAGGCGTGTGGGCGACGCGGCGGGTGGCTTCGAATTTCGGCATGAAACCGGCGTTAGACCAATTTCTGGAGCTGCGCTTCGCGCGCGGCGCGCAGCCGGGCGAAATCGTCGCCGGCATGGTGCGAAGAGCGTGTCAGCGGGCTCGATGCCACCAGCAGGAAACCCTTTGTCTTGCCGATCGTCTCGAAGGACTTGAATTCCTCCGGCGTGACGAAGCGGATCACCGGGTGGTGCTTCTTCGACGGCTGCAGGTATTGGCCGATGGTCATGAAGTCGACATTGGCCGAACGCAGATCGTCCATTAATTGCAGGATTTCGTTCCGCTCCTCGCCAAGGCCGACCATGATGCCGGACTTGGTGAAAATCGACGGATCGAGTTCCTTGACCCGCTGCAGCAGCCGGATCGAGTGGAAATAGCGGGCGCCCGGCCGGACCTTAAGATAATTCGACGGCACGGTTTCGAGGTTGTGGTTGAAGACGTCGGGCCGGGCCGCCACGACGATCTCCAGTGCGCCTTCCTTGCGCAGGAAATCGGGCGTCAGGATTTCGATCGTCGTCAGAGGCGTTGCCGCCCGGATCGCACGGATGACATCGGCGAAGTGCTGCGCACCGCCATCGTCGAGATCGTCGCGGTCAACGGAGGTGATGACGACGTGGCTGAGGCCCATTTGCTTGACGGCATGCGCGACACGCGCGGGCTCGTCGGAGTCGAGTGCGGTCGGGATGCCAGTGGCGACATTGCAGAAGGCGCAGGCGCGCGTGCATATCTCGCCCATGATCATGAAGGTGGCGTGCTTCTTTTCCCAGCACTCACCGATGTTAGGGCAACCGGCCTCTTCGCATACTGTCACCAGCTTGTGCGATTTCACGATCTCCCGTGTCTCGGCATATCCCTTCGACACCGGCGCCTTGACGCGGATCCAGTCCGGCTTGCGCAATACCTCCTGGTCGGGCTTGTGGGCCTTCTCGGGATGCCGCAGCCGCGGCGCGTTGGCGATCGTGTCGAGGACAGTGACCATCTGAACCCTGGCCTTTCTTGCGACCGCCCGTCGGCGATCGTCACTTTAACGTCATCTAGGACTTTTCGGGACAAAGAAAAAGGCTGCAGCGGCGCATGCCGCTACAACCGTTTTCGCATAGCCGAAAACGATATCGACTAACGGCGCACTAGGCGACCTACCCAGATCAGCAGGCAGGCACCGATGAATCCGGTGATCAGATAAGCGGTCCAGCCGACGCCGAATACGCCGATGTTGAGGGCCTGCAGGACTGCATTCAGCACCACCGCGCCAACGATGCCCATGATAATGTTCATGAATATGCCGGTGTTGCTCTTCATGACCATTTCGGCCAACCAGCCTGCCAGGCCGCCGATGATGATTGCTGCGATCCAGCCCACGCCGTTCAAGTGCATATGCCTTCTCCTTGCGCCAGTAAAAATGCATTGGGAAACGAACTGCCTCGCCGTCGAGATCCCACGGCTTTGACAGCTGAGTCTCCCGCGGGGAATCTATCATGCGTTCAAGGCGCGGCCATAGGCGTCTAGCACGCTTTCCTTCATCATCTCGGATAGCGTCGGATGCGGGAAGATGGTGTGCATCAGCTCTTCCTCGGTGGTTTCGAGGTTCATCGCCACGACAAAACCCTGGATCAGTTCCGTGACTTCGGCGCCGACCATGTGTGCGCCGAGCAACTGACCGGTCTTCTTGTCGAAGATGGTCTTGATGAAGCCCTGGTCTTCCCCAAGCGCAATGGCTTTGCCGTTGGCTCCGAACTGGAACCGGCCGACGCGGATATCCTTGCCCTCGGCCTTGGCTTTTGCTTCCGTCAGTCCGACCGAGGCGACCTGCGGATTGCAGTAGGTGCAGCCGGGGATCTTGAGCTTGTCCGTGGCATGAACACCGGGGAAATTCGCGATCTTCTCGACGCACACGACGCCCTCGTGCTCGGCCTTGTGAGCAAGCATGGGCGGACCGGCGACATCGCCGATGGCGTAGATGCCAGGCACATTGGTCTTGCCATACCCGTCGATGACCACGCAACCGCGCTCGGTCTTAACGCCAAGTGCTTCAAGTCCGAGGTTCTCGATATTGCCCTGGACGCCAACGGCCGAGATCATGCGGTCGGCGGTGATCTTCTCGACCTTGCCGTCCTTCATCTCGACATGCGCGGTAATCGAGTTCGCCCCCTTCTCGACCTTGGTCACCTTGGCCTCGAGGATGATCTTCATGCCTTGCTTCTCGAACTGCTTTTGCGCGAATTTCGAGACCTCTGCGTCCTCGACCGGCATCACCGCCGGCAGCAGCTCGACGACCGTGACGTCGGCGCCCATTGTGCGATAGAAGGAGGCGAATTCGATGCCGATGGCGCCTGAGCCCATCACCAGCAGCGACTTCGGCATCTCCTTCGGCACCATGGCTTCGAAATAGGTCCAGATCAGCTTGCCGTCCGGCTCTATGCCGGGCAGAGCGCGCGGCCGGGCGCCGGTCGCCAGGATGATGTGCTTGGCGGTGTAGGTGCCCTCGCCCTTGACGCCTTTCGGCACCGGCGGCTGCGGCTCCATCGGCTTCTTGGCCGTCTTGGAAACCACGATCTCACCGGGCTTGGATAGTTTGGCCTCGCCCCAGATGACGTCGACCTTGTTCTTCTTCATTAGGAAGGCGACGCCGCCATTGAGCCTGAGCGACACTTTTCGCGACCGATCGACGACCGCAGCGGTATCGGCACTGATCTTGCCGCCATCGAGCTTCAGGCCGTAATCCTTCAGATGATCGGAATAATGCATGATCTCGGCCGACCGCAGCAGCGCCTTGGTCGGAATACAGCCCCAATTCAGACAGATGCCGCCCAGATGCTCGCGCTCGACGATCGCCGTCTTGAAGCCGAGCTGGGCGGAGCGCACCGCGGTGACATAGCCGCCGGGACCGGAGCCGATGATGATGACGTCGTAGTTCTCAGCCACGGGTTTTCTCCTTCAATCACAATTCCAGCATGACGCGCACGACGGGCGTCAGCGCCTCGCCAATGTTTCGCGTATTCTCGGCATCGAGGTGGACGCCATCGAGAGGTGTTGTTTGCGCCACCGTGCCAGCGTCGAAGAAGCCGCAGCCGACCTCGTCGGCGAGTGCGGCGTATTGCGGCGCAAGCTGCTTCGAGGCCTCATCGCCGCCGGCGAACATCTCCCTGAAGTCGGCATTTTCGGTGCGGCTGACAAGAGGCGGCGAAACGATCAGGATCTGCGGTGCCGGCCAGTCGAACGGATAGTCGTGGCCACGCACGATATCGATCAGCCGCTGGATGCCTTGCTTGGCGGCAACCGGGTTGCCATGGATCCATGGCTTCATGTCATTGGCGCCGAGCATGATGACGATCAGGTCGATCGGCGCATGCGTCGTCAACACCGTCGGCAGCAGCCGCGCGCCGTTGCGATCGGCTCCGGCCAGATGATCGTCGAAGGCGGTGGTGCGGCCATTGAGCCCCTCCGCGACGACTTGAACGCCTTCGCCGAGGCCTGCTTGCAGGACGCTTGGCCAGCGATCCCCGAGCCCATGACGGCCGCCCTCGGCATTGTAGCCCCAGGTCAGCGAGTCGCCGTAACAAAGCACCGTCTTCATCCGTTCAACCTGCCTTTGTGTCGGCCACGCCGCGCTTCACGCGCCAGCGTACGAACAACCAATGGATGACGATCGTCACCAGGCCCGGCAGACCGAGACCGGCAACCATCGGCATGTCTTTCCTGACCACCGCGCCGCTGCTGTCGCTGTAGAGGATCAGCGCGACCAGCAGGACGAGAAGCGCCACAAAGGCAATCAGCGTCCACTTGCCCGCCCTGGCAACGGCCGCGACCGGATCGTTCGTCAATTGCGCAACGAAGAAGATGAAGGTGGCGACAAAAGTCACCAGCACCGAGAACATGAAGACGATGATGTATTCTTCCTCGGCGCCGGTGGCGACAGCCAACCATTGCGCGATAAGGCCGCCGGCCAAGCCGGAAATCAAAAAGGCGAAAAGGCTGGTGAAGAATATCCGCACAGCCTTTCCCTTTCCTAGACCAGCATGCCCATCGGATTCTCGATCAGCTTCTTGAAGGCGACCAGCAGTTCGGCTCCCAGCGCGCCATCAACCGCACGATGGTCAGTCGACAGCGTCACCGACATCACGGTGGCTATTCTGATCTCGCCGTTCCTGACCACCGCCCGCTCCTCGCCCGCGCCGACCGCCAGGATCGTCGCATGCGGCGGGTTGATGACGGCGGCAAAGTCCTTGATGCCGAACATGCCGAGATTGGAAACGGCCGTCGTGCCGCCTTGATATTCTTCCGGCTTCAGCTTGCGGCTGCGGGCGCGGCTGGCCAGGTCCTTCATCTCGTTGGAGATGACCGACAGCGTCTTTTCGTCGGCATGCCGGATGATCGGCGTGATCAGGCCACCGGGGATCGAAACGGCGACGCCGACATCGGCATGCTTGTGCTTGACCATGGCGCTCTCCGTCCATGAGGCATTGGCATCCGGCACCGCCTTCAGCGCCATCGCCATCGCCTTGATCACCATGTCGTTGACCGACAGCTTGTAGGCGGGAGCCTCGCCCTTGTCGGTCTTCTTCACCGGTGCCGCGGCATTGAGCTGAGTGCGTAAAGCCAGCAGCGCGTCGAGTTCGCAGTCGAGCGTCAGATAGAAATGCGGGATGGTGGTTTTTGCTTCGACCAGGCGCCGCGCGATGGTCTTGCGCATATTGTCGTGCGGGACGAGTTCGTAGGAGCCTTCCTCGAACAGTTTCAGCACCTGCTCGTCCGACATCGCCTTTACCGCCGGGGCGGAGGCAGGCGCGCCGGCCGGAGCCTTGGCAGCCGGTGCCGCCTTGGCGCCACCACCGGCAATCGCGGCATCTACGTCAGCCTTGACCACGCGGCCGTGCGGGCCGGTGCCGGTGACCGCAGAGACGTCGACGCCGGCGTCCTTGGCGATACGGCGGGCAAGCGGCGATGCAAAGGTGCGGTCGCCAGCCGCGTTGCCATTGGCGGCCGGAGCCGCCTGCGCCTTGGGGGCCTCGGCCTTTGGCGCTTCAACCTTCGGCGCTTCGGCTTTAGGCGCATCCGCTTTCGGAGCTTCGGCTTTCGCCGGTGTGGCGCCGCCGCTTTTCGCCGCGGCGCCGGCATCTTCGCCTTCCGCCGCAAGCACCGCGATCAGCGCGTTGACCTTGACCCCTTCGGTTCCGGCCGGGACGACCAGCTTGGCAACCGTGCCCTCATCGACGGCCTCGACCTCCATCGTCGCCTTGTCGGTCTCGATCTCGGCGATCACGTCGCCCGGCGAAACCTTGTCGCCTTCCTTGACCAGCCACTTGGAAAGATTGCCCTCTTCCATCGTGGGCGAGAGCGCCGGCATGGTGATGTTGATTGGCATATTGTCCTCCCAGCCGGTTCAGCGATATGCGACGGCTTTGACGGCCTCGATGACTTCGCCGACATTCGGCAAAGCCAGTTTTTCGAGGTTCGCCGCATAAGGCATCGGCACGTCCTTGCCGGCAATGGTGATGACCGGTGCGTCGAGGAAATCGAAGGCGCGCTGCGAGACCTGGTTGGCGATGTGGTCGCCAACCGAATTCTGCGGGTAGCCTTCTTCGACCACGACCAGCCGGTTGGTCTTCTTGACCGAGGCGATGACGGTGTCGAGATCGAGCGGACGGATAGTCCTGAGGTCGATGATCTCGGCGTCGATCCCCATGCCGCGCAGCTCCGCTTCAGCCTTCACCGCATAGGTCATGCCAATGCCGAAGGAGACGATGGTGACATCCTTGCCTGCCTTGTGGATGCGCGCCTTGCCGATCGGCAGCACGAAGTCGTCCAGCTTCGGAACGTCGAAGGACTGGCCGTAGAGGATTTCATTCTCGAGGAAGATGACCGGGTTCGGATCGCGGATTGCTGCCTTGAGCAGGCCCTTGGCGTCGGCGGCCGTATACGGCATAACGACCTTCAGGCCTGGAATGTGGCTGTACCAGGCGGCATAGCACTGCGAGTGCTGCGCCGCGACGCGGGCCGCCGCGCCATTTGGCCCGCGGAACACGATCGGCGCGCCCATCTGGCCGCCCGACATATAGAGCGTCTTGGCGGCGGAGTTGATGATCTGGTCAATCGCCTGCATGGCGAAGTTGAAGGTCATGAACTCGACGATCGGCTTCAGCCCAGCCATCGCCGCGCCGACACCAACGCCGGCAAAACCATGCTCGGTAATCGGCGTGTCAACGACGCGCCGCGGCCCAAATTCCTGCAGCAAGCCCTGTGTGATCTTGTAGGCGCCCTGGTATTCGGCGACTTCCTCACCCATGACGAAGACATCGCCGTCGCGGCGCATTTCCTCGGCCATGGCATCACGCAGCGCCTCGCGCACCGTGGTCGAGACCATTTCGGTGCCGGCAGGAATGTCCGGATCGGCAGCGAGGTTGACCACCGGGGCGGCGGGGACGGAGGCTTTCGGCGCCTCTCCAGCATCCTGCGGCGCCCGTTGCGAGCCTTCCTCGGCCGCGTCGGCGCGCTGCCCACCAGTTGACACCGCGTCTTGCGTCGAGGCGGGAGCCGCCTTGGAGGCCTTGTCGATGTCGCCAGAACTTTCGCCATCCTGCAGCAGAACGGCGATCGGCGTGTTGACCTTGACGCCTTCGGTGCCGGCGGCGATCAGGATCTTGCCCAGCGTACCTTCGTCGACGGCTTCGACTTCCATCGTCGCCTTGTCGGTTTCGATCTCGGCAATGACGTCGCCGGCGACGACCTTGTCGCCCTCGTTCTTCAACCACTTGGAAAGATTGCCCTCTTCCATGGTCGGCGAGAGGGCGGGCATGAGAATTTCGATCGGCATGTCCTGGCCCTCCCTTACAATACGATATCGGTCCAGAGCTCGGACGGATCCGGCTCCGCGTCGTGCTGGGCAAATTCGGCGGCGTCGGCGACGATGTCGCGAACCTCCTTGTCGACGGTTTTGAGTTCGTCCTCGGTCGCCCACTTCTTCTCGATGAGCCGCGCCTTGACCTGCTCGATCGGATCATGATCGGAGCGCATCTTCTGGACTTCTTCCTTGGAGCGATATTTCGCCGGGTCGGACATCGAGTGGCCGCGATAGCGATAAGTCTGCATTTCGAGAATGATCGGCCCGTTGCCGGCACGGCACCACTCGGTAGCCAGATCGCCAGCCGCCTTCACCGCACGCACATCCATGCCGTCGACCTGGATGCCCGGAATCTTGAACGACGCGCCACGATGCGAAAAATTGGTTTCCGCCGAAGAGCGCGACACCGAGGTGCCCATGGCGTAGCGGTTGTTCTCGATGATGTAGATCACCGGCAGCTTCCACAGCGAGGCCATGTTGAAGCTTTCGTAGACCTGGCCCTGGTTGGCGGCGCCGTCGCCGAAATAGGTCAGCGAGACATTGTTGTTGTCGCGGTAGCGGTTGGCAAAGGCCAGACCTGTTCCAAGCGACACCTGCGCACCGACAATGCCGTGACCGCCATAGAAATGCTTCTCCTTGGAGAACATGTGCATGGAACCGCCCTTGCCTCTGGACAAGCCGCCGCGGCGTCCGGTCAGCTCGGCCATCACGCCACGCGGCGACAGCTCCATCGCCAGCATGTGGCCGTGATCGCGATAGGCCGTGATCATCTGATCGCCGTCGATCAGCGCCATCTTCATGCCGGTGACGACCGCTTCCTGGCCGATATAGAGGTGACAGAAACCGCCAATGAAGCCCATGCCGTAGAGCTGGCCGGCCTTCTCCTCGAAACGGCGGATGAGCAGCATGTGCCGGTAGGCGGCAAGCTCTTCGTCCTTGGTGAAGTCAACAGGCTTGGGTGCTGATAGACCGGGTTTGCCGTCGGATTTCGATTTGGCAGGCGCTTTTCTGGCTGCGGTGGCCATGCATCACTCCCTGTTGGCGTCTCTTTGCGGACACTGGAGCAAGATCAAACTGCTCCGGGGAGATCGCCCTCCCCTTCGATTTATGGGAGGCTAACACGTAGAAAGGCGTTCCGCCATGTCGAAATTGCATAGCTGGCATGCGCCTAAGCAATTAAAATCATTGAAAATATTGGTGATTAACCTGAAATTGGTTACTTCGCCGGAGCCGGCAGCATGATGGTGATCTCGTCGGCCTGCGACAGATTGAGTGCCTTGCGCGCCTGCTCGTCCAGCATGTCCTTCTCCAGCGTGCCGTCGTGCATGAGCTTGACGCGCCGCTCGAGTTCCATCCTGCGTGCCTTGATCGCATCGAGCTGACCCTGCAACGCAACCGTCTCGGCCTCAAGCTTGTATTTCGAATTGATGCCGAATTCACCGTGATAGGCATGGAAGCCGAAATAAGCCAGGAACAGCACGCACAGCGAGGGAATGATCAGCCGGCCGGTGTTTCTCTGCTTGTGCTGACGCGTCCACATAACCGATTCCCCGTGCCGCGAACTCAAACGGCTCGAAGTCTTTTTCGCCTGATTGTGCTTAACGGACGGTTACGGGAGACCGCCATGCCGGCCTGAAATGAAAAAGGGCGGGATGTCCCGCCCTCTCCGTATCAACGATGTGCGGCCGGATCAGCCCTTGATCACCGACTTGCCGGCGTAATGCGCCTGCTTGCCGAGTTCTTCCTCGATGCGGATCAGCTGGTTGTATTTGGCCATGCGGTCGGAGCGCGACAGCGAGCCGGTCTTGATCTGCCCGCAATTGGTGGCGACGGCGAGATCGGCAATGGTCGAATCCTCGGTTTCGCCCGAACGGTGCGACATGACGGCGGTGTAGGCAGCCTTGTGCGCGGTCTCGACCGCATCCAGCGTCTCGGTCAGCGAGCCGATCTGGTTGACCTTGACCAGGATCGAGTTGGCGACGCCCATGCGGATGCCGTCGCGCAGGCGCGCCGTGTTGGTGACGAAGAGATCGTCACCAACGAGCTGCGTCTTCTTGCCGATCAGGTCGGTCAGGTACTTCCAGCCTTCCCAATCGTCCTCGGCAAGGCCATCCTCGATCGAGATGATCGGATAGTCGGCCGCGAGCTTGGCGAGGTACTTGGCTTGCGCCTTGGGATCGCGCGTCTTCTTCTCGCCCTCATAGACATAGTTGCCGTCCTTGAAGAACTCGGTCGCGGCGCAATCGAGGCCGAGCGCGATCTCTTCACCTGGTTTGAATCCGGCCTTCTCGATCGATTCCATGATGAAGTCGAGCGCCACCGGCGCGCTCTTCAGGTTCGGGGCGAAGCCGCCCTCGTCGCCGACATTGGTGTTGTGGCCGGCATCCTTCAGCTTCTTGCGCAGCGTGTGGAAGATTTCCGAGCCCCAGCGCACGCCTTCGCGCAGCGTCGGCGCACCGACCGGCAGGATCATGAATTCCTGGAAGTCGATCGGATTGTCGGCATGCGCGCCACCATTGATGATGTTCATCATCGGCACGGGCAGGACATGCGCCTTGGTGCCGCCGACATAGCGGTAGAGCGGCAGCCCGGCTGCATCGGCCGCGGCCTTCGCGACCGCCAGCGAAACGCCCAAGATGGCGTTGGCGCCGAGCCGGCTCTTGTTGGGCGTGCCATCAAGCTCAATCATGGTCTGATCGATATGGATCTGGTTTTCGGCTTCCATGCCGCCGATCGCCTCGAACAATTCGCCATTGACCGCCTCGACGGCCCTGAGCACGCCCTTGCCAAGGTAGCGGGCGCCGCCGTCGCGAAGCTCGACGGCTTCGTGGGCGCCGGTGGAGGCACCCGACGGCACCGCGGCGCGGCCCATCGAACCATCTTCGAGAACAACATCGACCTCGACGGTCGGGTTTCCACGGCTGTCCAGGATTTCACGCCCGACAATGTCGATGATGGCGGTCATTGCGATGTCCTCGATTGATCTGGAGAAAACGTCGCGCCCGTCTTAGCCAAAGCGACGCAAAAGGCAATCGGGGCCTGATCGAATAGTGCCGCCCGCCCGATTCACGAAGCGCAATTTCCTGTCATCATAAGTCATGCCACCGGACGCGCATTTCGGGTTAGGAATGTTATCGCGGGGCGAAACAGGAGGGGTTCGCCATGTCTGAGTTGAGCGGTATTGTCAGTCTGTTCCTGATCGCCGCGGCGTTCCTGACGTCATGCGACAACCAGCAGTCGCCGCCAAAGGCTATTGCGTCTTTGCCGGCTTTGCACATCAGCGAGTAGCGTTGCATTTGAATCAAAAAGGGGGCCGTGGAAACGACCCCCTTTTTCGATTGTGGCGTCAATGCCAGTAGGGCGCGACCTTGTAATATTCGTATGACTCGTCGCGCGCGCTCTCGCCATCCGCGCCGGCCAGTTCGTTGATGGAATGGGCAGGCGCTGCCTTCAGCTGTTCCTTGGAGAAGGGTATGACATAGCCGCCCCTTGCCTCATCATAGTCGAGGCTTGCCCAGGGGATGGCGTGGTACTTCTCGCCAATGCCGAGAAAGCCGCCAAATCCAATCACCGCGAACATGATGCCGTTCGACGTCTTGTCGAGCATGACGTCCTCGATGCTGCCGATGCTGTCGCCTTGGGTGTTGTAGACGGTCGTGCCGATGACTCGCGAAGCGGCAATGGCTTCGGTGTGGCCTGTTTGCGTCGTCATTGTTTGCTCCTCGTTGTCGTTAATCCGCACTTTGACAATGAGGGGCGCGGGCGAAAGTTCCCGACTTTTTTGGCGGCTGCCCAATCACTCCGCGAGGATGAAAGTCACCTTCATATTGACGCGATAGGCCGCGATCTTGCCATCCTCGACGACGATCTTCTGGTCCTGGATCCAGGCGCCTTCGACGTTCTTCAGGGTCTTCGCGGCGCGCGCAATTCCCTTCTCGATGGCGTCTTGAAAGCTTTTCCTGGACGACGAGGTGATTTCTGTGACGCGAGCGACGGACATTGGCTTCCTCCTGCCAAAGCGCTCATTTGCCGGACGAGCCTACAACCGGGGCTTATCCGCTACAGGACATTGGCTTTTCAGCCCTTTGCAATCCTGTCGAAGGCTATCAGCCTTTCCAGCAGTGCCGGCATATCCTTCAGCGGCAGCATGTTGGGACCGTCGGAGGAAGTCGAATTGTCGGGGTCCTGGTGGGTCTCGATGAAGACGCCGGCAACGCCGACGGCAACGGCCGCGCGGGCCAGCGTCTCGACAAAGCGGCGCTCCCCGCCAGACGATCCGCCCTGCCCGCCCGGCTGCTGCACCGAATGGGTGGCGTCGAAGATCACCGGGGCGCCGATCTCGGCCATGACAGGCAGCGCCCGCATATCCGACACCAGCGTGTTGTAGCCGAAAGAAGCGCCGCGCTCGGTGGTCAGCACATTGGCATTGCCTGAGCCGGTGATCTTGGCGACGACGTTCTTCATGTCCCAGGGCGCGAGGAACTGCCCCTTCTTCACATTGATGACCTTGCCCGTCCTCGCGGCGGCGACCAGCATATCGGTCTGGCGCGACAGGAAGGCCGGAATCTGCAGCACGTCGACATGCGGCGCCACGATCGCGCACTGTTCCTCGGTGTGGACATCGGTCAGCACGGGAAGCGAGAATTCCTTGCGCAACTCGTCGAAGACGGGAAGCGCGGCATCCATGCCGGCACCCCGCGTTGCCGATAACGAGGTGCGATTGGCCTTGTCGTAACTCGTCTTGTAGACGAGGCCGATGCCGAGCCTGCCGGTCAGCTCCTTCAGCGTGCCGGCCATGTCGAAGGCATGCTGGCGCGATTCGAACTGGCAAGGGCCGGCGATCAGCGCCAGGGGTCCCGCATTGTCGAAGACGACGTTGCCGACGGTTACCGACGAATTGGGGGCCAGGGGGTTGCTCATGGGATCTCCCGAAAGATGAAAGCCGCGCCCTGCCCGGAAGCCGGCCGCACGATGATGTCATTGCCCGACATATCGTGCTGGACGGCATTGGTCGCAAGCAGGCCTGCGGTGGCGCCAATGTCGCGGATCGAAAAAACCACGGCGGCGAAGTGCAATTCTGATGGCGTACCGGCCGGTATGCCGAAGCGCGCCGTGAAAGCGGCGGCCTCCAGCACGGTCAAGGCCGCGTTCGGCAGATGAAAAACGCACTCGTGCGCATCGGCGGCCTGATCATTGACCGCCACTGAAATCAGCCGATGCTGCTCGGCGGAAGCGCTGCTGATTGCAACCACCTCGACAATTCCGTCGACCCCATTGAGGTGAGCCTGCAAGGCTCCTCGGTCTACTCTCGGCGCGTTGATGCGCTGACAGGCAAAAAGAAATGCGTCCGTTTGGCCGGGAGCCGCGGCAAAGGCGAGCTTGAATGACGCCGTATCGCTTTTGCCCGCCGTGTCGGTGAAGGCTCGGGAGAAGCTCAGCTTGTCTCCCGCCGACAGACCCGCTTCGACATAGCGTTCATGGTCGTCATCGGCATTGTCCGTGCCAAGCACCACCGCGGAAAATCCCTCGTTGCCACGACTTTCGCGATAGAGGCGATCGCGCGCAACGAAGACATTGCCCTCGGCAGCCGCCTCTGTCGCAGCCTGTTCACGGCCGATCGCAAGCGGCTCCAGATAGGTGCCGTCGGCGAGGAAAACGCAGCAGTTTTCCGTGCCAAACGGATGGATTCCGGCCGGAGCGACGACGAAGCCAAGGGCGTTGAGCCGGGCACGCGCCACATCGAGGCTCTGCGTCGGCAGAACCAGATGATCGAGCGGATGAATGCCTGACGAGGTCATGGAAGCGCGATGTGCATCATTCGGAAGATCGGTTCAAGACTTGATCGCAATGCCGCCGGCGGCGGCCCCGCAACAACCACCTGAAACAGTCGTGGACTTTCCCTTCCGCCGCAACTGGACTTGACATGAGGCTATCCCGGCACGGGATCAGCTTCCAGCCACGACATCAGCGGAATAGCGCAGCTCGCGCAATGGTTTGACCTTGCTGGTGGTCTGCGCATAGAGCGGATGCGCCTTGTAGGCTGCCAGCGCCGCGTCATCGGCAAATTCCGCGTAGACGACGACATCGACTTCATCCGACAGCGGGTCGACCTTGGTGTTCAACGTGACCTCGAAGAGACTGGAATGAGGAATGTCCCCAAGCGCCAGCAGTCCGGTGCGAACTGCTTCCACATCTTCCTTGCGGCGCGCGCTGAAGAAAACGATATGCCGGATCAATCCCGCCTCCTCGATCTGAAATGTCGGGGTCTTTTGTGACGGCGGTCTCTTTGCGTCAACCGGTCATGGCGCCACGCGTCCTTGCGACGCGCCTCGATCGGGCTGGACCTCGTCTCACACCGGTGAGCACCTCAAATGAGGCGCCAGGCTGCTATCTCAAGAGGGGATATCAGGCTTTTCCGGTGACGTAGCGCACGACATGGGAGAGTTCCCTGACCGTGACGTCGAGATACCGGCCCTGATTGTAGAGACCGTCCCAGATCAGGAAGAACGCGATGGCGGCAATGACAATCACATAACGCATGGCTAAAGCTATCGCACTAGCGCCGCGGCTGCCATAGACGTTTTCGATTTCGGGCAGCAGCCTGCCGCAAGGCGGCGGATGCCAGCCGCCCGCGTGGCACAGTCCAGCTCTTGGCATGCCTCTTGAAGTTCCGCCTCATGGCGTGGAAGATTGGCGCAGGCATTCATCGGGAAGCGCTGAAGCTCTGGCCAAGGGGCGCGCGCTTCGTTCGAGCCCGCCTGTCGCCGGATCCGCAAGCTACCGGGACCAGGCAATGGCGTTCGAACCCGGCGGATGAACCAAGAGAACCGCGGCTCGGCGATCGCGCCGGCACCACGGAGATCCAGGGGCTTGGAATGACACACGGGGAACATCATGGCATAGCGCCGGGCGACGCGGTCAGGCTCGACGAGTTCAATTTCGCCGAGATCGTCAAGGGCCTGCCGGCCAAGGCGCGCATGGTGCTGTCGGCGGCGATGAACCTGCCGCGCGGTTCGCTGAAAGTCTGGATGCCGGACGGCCGCGCCGTTCTCGTCGGCGGCAAGGCGCCGGGGCCCGATGCCGAACTGGTGCTCAAGAACTGGCGCCTGCCGGGCCGCGCCTTTTCCGGCGGCACAATTGGTGTTGCCGAATCCTATATGGACGGCGATTGGGAAAGCCCTGACGTCACCAGCTTCCTGGAATTATTCGTGGTCAACTCCGCCTTCGGTGAGAGGGTTGCCGGCGGCGCCAGCTGGCTCATCAACACAGTCCAGCGCATCCGTCACTGGTTCAACGAGAACACACGCGCGGGATCGAAGCGCAATATCTCCGCGCACTACGATCTCGGCAACGCCTTCTACAAGGAATGGCTTGACCCGAGCATGACCTATTCCTCGGCGCTTTACGCCAATGGCGTCAACGATCTCGAGAGCGCCCAGGCCGCCAAATACCAGGCGCTGGCCAGGGATACCGGCATAGGCGGGAAGGATCATGTGCTGGAGATAGGCTGCGGCTGGGGCGGCTTTGCCGAATTCGCGGCACGCGAAATCGGTTGCCGGGTTACCGGATTGACCATCAGCCGCGAGCAGCACGACTTCGCCAAGGCGCGCATCGCCAAGGCCGGCCTTGCCGAAAAGGTCGACATCAAGTTGCAGGATTACCGCGACGAAACGGGCACCTACGATCGCATCGCCTCAATCGAGATGTTCGAGGCGGTCGGCGAGAAATACTGGCCGGTGTTCTTCTCCAAGATGAAGGACTGCCTAAAGCCCGGCGGCATGGCTGGGCTGCAGATCATCACCATCAACGAAGCCGCCTACGACACCTATCGCGCCAGGCCGGATTTCATCCAGCGCTACGTCTTCCCGGGCGGCATGCTGCCGACGCCGTCCATCTTGAAATCACTTGGCGCCGCGCACGGCCTTGCCCATCTGCGCGAACGCGTTTTCCCCGAGGACTATGCCCGTACGCTTGCCGAATGGCGCCAGCGCTTCCGAGGGTCGTGGGAGAAAATCGTACCGCTCGGTTTCGACGATCGTTTCAAGAAACTCTGGGAGTTCTACCTGCACTATTGCGAAGCCGGCTTCCGAGCCAGCTACATCGATGTGCGCCAGGTAGTCTACAAGGCGTAGGCTGGGTACGCACGTCAACTTCCTTTGCGAGCGGCATTTCCACGGATGCGCTGGATCTTGTCATGCCGGTAGTCAAGGGGCGATTCGTGCCGCCGGCCCTCCAAGGAACTGACTGGGGTCCTTGGGGATGCGGCCAAGGCTGACCGCATCCAGCTTTGACGGCCTGATCAGAGAAGGATGCGATATCGGGCAAAGCCAGCTTCACCCTCGCCGGCAGGTTCGATCTTCAGCGACTTCACATCGGCGATGAAGTCCTTTGCCTTGACGCCGGTGTCGAAGACGACGCTGGTTCCCGGCAACGGCGCGAACGACCAGTTGTCGTCGGCCGACGGGTTGATGGTGCCCTGGCTGACGATGTAGCGGACGATGACATCGCGGTTGGTGTCTGGCGCCTCGTAGATGATCTTCGCGGCATTGATGTCGGGGAAATTGCCACCGCCGCCAGCTCGGTAATTGTTGGTCGCGACGACGAATTTCGCTGCCGGATCAATCGGTTTTCCGTCGAACATAAGCTCAACAATGCGATTGGAACCGGCATTGGCGATGCCGCCCTTGGCATCGTATTTCGGCGGCTGCGACAGATCTATCCTGTAGGTGACGCCGTCGATGACGTCGAAATTGTAGGACGGAAAATCAGTGTTGATCAGGACCTGGTCGGCCTTCCCCGCCTCGATCTTGTTGAAGATGCCGGCCGACATTTCCAGCCATTCCTTGACCTGAGCCCCGGTGATTTCCACGGCGCGCACCGTGTTGGGATAGAGGTAGAGGTCGGCGACGTTCTTGATGGCGATGTCGCCCGCCGGCACATCGGTATAGTAATCGGCGCCGTTGCGTCCACCGGCTTTGAACGGGGCCGCCGCCGACAGCAACGGCACGTCCTTCCACTGTGTGCTTTTCAATATGTCCTTCAGGTACCAGGTTTGCGCCTGGCTGACGACCTGCACCGACGGGTCGTCAGCGACCAGCGCGAAATAGGAATAGAGCGGCGCGGACGTCTTGCCGACAGGGCGGCGCACATAGACGAGCGTCGCCTGGTGGTCCTGCTCGAGAGCGGCGATGATGCGCTTGTCGTCCGGGACGGTCGGCTTGTTCTTGTTGTCGACACGCTCGAAGATGGGCCGCGCCTCCGATGTCGCCGAGACCACTTTCCACTTCGACCCGTCGCGCTCCAGCATCAGGTCGATCAGGCCCATATGTGAGCCCCAGAACCCGCCCATGACGGCGGGCTTGCCTTGCAGCGTCCCCTTCTGTGCGTCGACGCCCTCGAGCGCCTGGAAATCTTTCTTGCCGGGGAAGATCAGATGCTGGTGGCCGGTGAAGACCGCGTCGATGCCTTCGACGCCGGCGACGAAGAACGAGGCATTCTCCATCATGTCACCCTGCTTGACGTCGATGCCGGAATGCGAGAGCGCGATGACGATGTCGGCGCCCTCCTCCTTCATCCGCGGCACCCACGCCCTCGCCGCTTCGACAATGTCGCGTGTCTTGACGTTGCCTTCGAGGTTCTTGAGGTCCCAGACCATGATCTGCGGCGGCACGAAACCGATGATGCCGACCCTGATCGGCTGTTCCGAACCTGACCCGTCCTTGATCTTCTTGTCCAGGATTACGTAAGGCTTGAGGTAGAGCTTGTCGTCGCGCGGGTTGGCGGCAAGCTCGGTACCCCGGATCAGGTTGGCGCAGACGAACGGGAAATTGGCGCCGGCCAGCACCTTGTCTAAAAAGGACAGGCCATAGTTGAATTCGTGATTGCCCAGTGTCGAACACTCGTAGCCGAGCAGGTTCATGCCTTTCATGATCGGATGGAGATCGCCCTCCTTCAGGCCCTTCTCATAGGCGATGTAGTCGCCCATCGGGTTGCCCTGCAAAAGGTCGCCATTGTCGATCAGCATCGAATTGGCGGCTTCCTTGCGCACCGCGTCGATGAGGGAGGCCGTGCGCGACAGGCCCATCGTGTCATTGGCTTTGTCGGCGTAGTAGTCATAAGGCAGCACGTTCACATGGATATCGGTGGTTTCCATGATCCTTAGATGCGCCTGGTTGGCCTGCGCCCGGGCGGAGAAGGGATGAAGCACGATCAGCGCCCCTGTGGCGGCGGCCCCGGCTAGGAGACCACGGCGAGAGACGGGATGGAGCAGTTGCGACATGTTTTCTCCTTCTTCAACGACCTGACGAGTCCTGCCCCGAAGCGAACTTCGCGCTGAAATCAGCTCAAGTCCACTCAAGAAGTCGCGCGCATCGGCACGCCAATCCATCAGCAACAGATGACGGCCGGATGAAAGGCGCGGTGAAGAAAGTCAGGTCTTGTCGTCGTCGCCCTGGGTGATCAGCCGGGCGCTGCGCTGGCCTGTGACGTAGATCCATAGCCAGCTCAGCGAAACCGCAAGCCGGTTGCGAAAACCGATCAGGAAATAGATATGTGCAATGCCCCAAAGCCACCACGCAAGCCAACCGGTGAGCTTGATCCAGCCGAAATCAATGGCGGCGGCGCGCTTGCCGATCGTCGCCAGATCGCCGGCGTGCTTGTAGTGGAAAGGCCGCGGGCTGGTGTCGCCGGCAAGCCTGGCCTTGACGGTCGCGGCAACATGCCGTCCCTCCTGCTTGGCGGAAGGCGCGACGCCGGGCACGGGCCGCCCGTCGGGCCGCAGCACGTGGGCGGCGTCGCCGATGGCAAAAATCTCCGGGCTGCCGGGCACGCTGAGATCAGGCTCGACCAACACCCTGCCCGCCCGATCCGCCTTCGCTTCCAGCCATTCGGCGGCTGGCGAAGCGGCAACGCCGGCTGCCCACAGGATCGTGCGGGCCGGCAGAATCGTGTCGCCAAAAACCACGCCGTCGGCATCGCAGCGCGTAACGGCCCGGCCGAGCTCGACCGAAACGCCAAGCCGTTCCAGCGCCTTCCGAGCGTAGTCGGAGAGCTTTGGCGCGAAATTGGCCAGAATGCGGTCGCCGGCCTCGATCAGCACCACCCGCGTCTGGCGCGTATCGATGTTGCGGAATTCGCCGCGCAGCGTGTCATGTGCCAGTTCGGCAATGGTTCCGGCGAGTTCGACCCCGGTCGGCCCGCCGCCGACGATGACAATGGTCAGCAGCGCTTGGCGCCTGGCAGGGTCAGATTCCCGCTCCGCCTGCTCGAAGGCCAGAAGAATGCGGCGCCGAATGGTGGTGGCATCCTCCAAAGTCTTCAGGCCCGGCGCGAAAGGCTCCCATTCGTCATGGCCGAAATAGGCATGGCGCGCGCCGGTGGCGAGCACCAGCGTGTCGTAGGCGACGGCGCTGCCGTCGTCGAGCAGAACGCGTTTGCCGGACCGGTCGACACCCGTGACATTGGCGAGCAGTGTCGTCACATCCTTGCGCTTGCGCAGGAGATGGCGGATCGGCCAGGCAACCTCCGAGGTTGCCAGCGCCGTGGTTGCCACCTGATAGAGCAGCGGCTGAAACAGATGATGGTTGCGCTTGTCGATCATGGTGATGCGCACCGGTGCACCGGCCAGTGCGCGGGTGAATTCGAGACCGCCGAACCCGGCACCGACGACGACGACATGATGTCTGGCATCGCTCATTTGATTCACCCCTGATGGGCAAGATTGCCTGCCCTAGATGTAGGTATCTTGTGCAATGCAACAATGGCAGGACAGTGCTTGAGACTCGTCGTTCCATGTCGTGAGTGCACATGTTCTATCGTATCGCGAGGTATAGCGTCATCGAACATGAGAT
Organism: Mesorhizobium sp. CO1-1-11; assembly: GCF_020164995.1. Taxonomy (NCBI): domain Bacteria; kingdom Pseudomonadati; phylum Pseudomonadota; class Alphaproteobacteria; order Hyphomicrobiales; family Phyllobacteriaceae; genus Mesorhizobium; species Mesorhizobium sp. CO1-1-11. Next base: position 44,693 of record NZ_JAIUHE010000023.1, on the reverse strand, counting down.
GAGGTGAGGCATGGCTAACGATCATGACAACCAGGGCCCGGCGCAATACTCTTCGCCGCCCTGCTTCATGCACGAGCTCGACCCTGCGTTCCAGGCACCACTCAGCGACTGGACCGACGTGCGGCGTTGGCGCAAAGCCGAGCGCGAAAGGCTAATCGCCGCCCGACTTGAAGTTTCAGCCGACGCCCGAACAGCAATGTCGCAACGCATCGCCGGCGGCCTGGATGCACTTGTCGGCGAGATCGCGGGCCGTATGGTCAGCCTTTACTGGCCGTTTCGCGGCGAGCCGGATCTGCGGCCCTGGATGGCGTCCGTCAATGAGCGTGGCGGCCGCACCGCGCTGCCCATCGTGGTCGAGAAAGGGCAACCGCTGATATTCCGCGCCTACAAACCGGGCGACCGGTTGGAAAAGGGCGTCTGGAACATCCCGATTCCGGCAGAAGGTGATCCGGTGCTGCCGGACATCGTCATCTCGCCCATTGTCGGCATTGATCCGGCAAGCTATCGCCTGGGCTATGGCGGCGGCTTCTTCGACCGTACGCTGGCCGCCATGCCGTTCAAGCCGCTGGTCATCGGTGTCGGCTACGAATTGCAGCGCATCGCCACCATTTATCCGCAGCCGCACGACATCCCGATGGATCGGATCGTGACGGAGGCGGCCACAGTATAGGGCTCTAGGCCATCTCCGGCTTCAGACCCATTGCCGTCCGGTCGACGATTTCGCGCAGGGCGAAGGACGAATTGATCTTCGTCACATGCGGCATCGCCGACAGCCATTCCTTGTGGATGCGCTCGTAGTCGACGAGATCCTTGGCCGCGATCCTCAGGATATAGTCGTACTCGCCCGACATCAGGTGGCACGACAGCACGTTGGGGCAGCGTTTGATCGCCGCCTCGAAATCCGACAGCGTCTTTTCGAACTGGCCGGAGAGCGATATGTGAACGATCGCCGTCATCTGGTGGCCAAGGGCCGCGTTGGACAGCCGGGCGTGATAGCCGCGGATGGTTCCGGACTTCTCCAAATTGTCGAGCCGCCGCGAGCAGGCCGACTGCGACAGGCCAACCTTCTCGGCAAGGGCCGCGTTCGGCATCCGCCCGTCCTTCTGCAAAGTCTCAAGAATGGCGATATCAATCCTGTCGAGCGGCATTTTTCGTGATTCCTGCGAAAATCCGTTTATTTTTTGCAAGGAGTATCGAAACCGGCCTGTTCGCGCAAGCGCATTCGCAAACACCTGCACGCCGATTCATGGTTCACTCCAGCACTACAGGGAGTGAGCCCAAAAGGGCCCGGATCAGGAGAAGAAAATGCGCATCGGCTGCCCCAAGGAAATCAAGAACCACGAATACCGTGTCGGCCTGACGCCGGGCTCGGTTCGCGAATATGTCGCCCATGGCCACGAAGTGCTGGTCGAGACCGGCGCGGGCGCCGGCATCGGTGCCGATGACAACGCCTACCGCGCCGCCGGCGCCGTCATCGCCAAGACGGCCGCCGACGTGTTCGCCAAGTCGGACATGATCGTCAAGGTCAAGGAGCCGCAGCGCAATGAATGGGCACAGCTGCGCGAAGGCCAGATCCTGTACACCTATCTCCATTTGGCTCCGGATCCGGAGCAGACCAAGGGCCTGCTCGCTTCGGGCGTGACGGCGATCGCCTACGAAACCGTGACCGACGATCGTGGCGGCCTGCCGCTGCTGGCCCCGATGTCGGAAGTCGCCGGCCGTTTGTCGATCCAGGCCGGCGCCACGGCGCTGCAGAAGGCCAATGGCGGCCGCGGCGTGCTGCTCGGCGGCGTACCTGGCGTGCTGCCCGGCAAGGTTACGGTCCTTGGCGGCGGCGTCGTCGGCCTGCATGCGGCCCGCATGGCAGCCGGCCTCGGCGCCGATGTCACCATCATCGACCGGTCGATCCCGCGTCTGCGCCAGCTCGACGACCTCTTCGCCGGCCGGGTCCACACCCGTTACTCGACCGTCGAGGCGCTCGAGGAAGAATGCTTCTCGGCCGACATCGTCGTCGGCGCCGTGCTCATCCCGGGCGCCGCCGCACCGAAGCTCGTCAGCCGCGAAATGCTGTCCGGCATGAAGAAGGGCTCGGTACTGGTCGATGTCGCGATCGACCAGGGCGGCTGCTTCGAGACCTCGCATGCCACCACCCACGCCGAGCCGACCTACGAAGTCGACGGTGTCATCCACTACTGCGTCGCCAACATGCCAGGTGCCGTGCCGGTCACTTCGGCCCACGCGCTCAACAACGCGACACTGCACTATGGTCTGCAACTCGCGGACAAGGGCCTGAAGGCTCTGGTCGACGACCATCACCTGCGCAACGGCCTCAATGTCCACAAGGGCAAGATCACCAACCGCGCGGTCGCCGAAGCGCTCGGCTACGAACTGGTCGAGCCGAAAGCAGTGCTGGCGGCTTAATATACCCGGAATATACCCAGAAAAAGTCAACTCACACTCTAGCCCGCCGGTTCACTCCGGCGGGCTTTTGCTTTGGGCAATGATGCGCCAAACCCGCTTCCCAGAGGACCATCGAAGCGTGTGCCGTAAGGGCACTTTACTCCCTATTGTTGCATTTTTGTCATACCCGTCTTGGCCGACTCCCTGCTAGGAACATCTTGGGCTTATTGATTAGGGGTACGGGCTATGTTTCTTCGCGTTTCAGCGAAATCTATTCTTCTTAGTGCAGTATCGGCGGTGGCAATTATGTCAGTCGCGCATGCCGCTGATGTTGTGCAACCGGTCGAGGCATCCGGTTTTAACTGGAGTGGCGTTTATGTTGGCTTCGGTATCGGCGCCGGAGCCAACTCGCACAAGCTCAGCAGCGATTTCATCCCCGGTCTGTCTTTGGATGGCATCGGCGGTGAAGGGGTCTACGGCGAACTTACCGCTGGTTACGACTATATGGTGTCGCCCCGCTTCCTTCTGGGTGGGCTTGTCGATGTCCATGTTGGCAACATTGAAACGTCGCTGGATGTCGGCCCTTTCGACGCGTCTATTCAGGAGACATACGGCTTCGATGCCGGTTTGCGTGCTGGTTACCTGATCACGCCGACTACGCTGGGCTACGTCATGGGCGGCTATTCCTGGCAGAAGTACAAGCTCGATACCAATGCCGGTTTCGGCTTCGATTGGGACCAGAGCGGATATTTCGTCGGGGGTGGTCTCGAAACCGCGATCAACAGCAACTGGACGATCAAAACAGAATACCGCTACACCCGCTTCGGCACCAAGGACGATCTCCTTTCCGAAGCTGGCATTCCTTCGCCGGACGGCGCACTCAATCTCGACACGTCGCGTCACACATTCCAGGTTGCCGCCAGCTATCGCTTCGGTGCGCAGAACGGAGCCGCCGCTTCGTTTGAAACACCCGCCTACAACTGGACCGGCTTCTATATCGGTGGTGGCTTGGGCGCCGGCGCATCGGTGCACCAGCTCGAAATCCCGCCGCTTCTCGGTGCCAAGTTCAACGGCCTTGGTGGTGAAGGCGTGCTTGGCGAGTTGAACGTCGGCTATGATCATGACTTCGGCAGCTGGGTTGCGGGTGTCATGGTCGATGCTCGTTATTCGGGCATGACCAGCCAGCTCGACATCCCAGGCGGCTCGATCAATCTGGATACGGACTACGGCTTCGATGTGCTGGGCCGCGTCGGCATGAAGATGAACGAATCGACCCTTGCCTATGCACTGGCTGGCTATAGCTGGCAGCATTTCGATCTGAACGCTTCCGATCCGGTCGGTGATATCATCGACTGGGGTTCCAGCGGCTTCTCAGTCGGTGGTGGCCTGGAAACGGCAGTGTCGAGCAACGTCACGCTCGGTCTGGAATACCGCTATTCGCAGTTTGCCAAGAAGGATTTCTCGTCGGATCTCGGCCTCCCCGACGACTCCATCACTTCCAAAGCTTCCTTCCATACCGTGCGTGTCGGCGCGAAGTACAAGTTCAACTAAGTAGCCCTCCAGGCAAACAGTCGAAGCCCGTCGGCCATGCCGGTGGGCTTTTTTCTTTGCGCGGTGAAGACTTGGGAGAAAACAAAAAAGCGGAGCCAAAGCCCCGCTTCCTCGATATCGAGACTGCCGCCGGTTCATCCGCGGTCGGCCAATCGATCGACACTGGCTTTCTAGCGCGTCTATGCGACAGCAGTGCGACAGAGACTTTCTGCCGCCAATCCCTTGATCTTATGCGCGCTCGATGCGGCACTGATAGCAATTGTTGCGCGCCGAGCGGACATGCACATAGGCAATGTCCTCACGCTCCAACAAAGTCTCGGCTCGTGCGGCAATTGCTCCGGTCGGGATGATGCCACCGCTGCCGTAGACGATGCGATCATCGCCGCCATAGCCGCGCACGATATAGTCCGGGCTGTCGAGGATCTCCGGCGGCTCCCTTGTCCCGACGGCACGCTCGCATTCCTGGGCATGCAGGAAGATCGGCCCGGTTTCTGCATAGGGCTGAGGGTCTGGAAATGGCCGGTAGGCGAGGATGAGATAGACATCGCCGGCGGCGATATTCCTGAGACAATGACGGCAAGGCATCCCGTCGCCGTCAGAGATTTTCCGCTCGGGCGTACGGCCATAGGCATCGGGGCCGCCGCGCTGCAGCGCCCTGACATTTTCGGTCGGCAGAGCTGTGAATTGGATGGTCATCGTAAGATCTCCGGTACTGGCGACCGGAAACTATGCGCTCGCCGCCGTGCTTCCCACCCGATTCCTGCCAAGCGTCCGATCCGATGTCGGATCCTCCCTTCGAGCTCCGGGAGGGCCACCGAAATCGTTAATCGGCTAATCAGTTCGACAATCCCTTGATGAATCATCGAAGCGGCGGCGGATTCCGGCTGAACTTACGGCCGCATGACGCTGGCCGAGCGCTCGGCGAAAGGCAGGGGATGCACGACTTCCTTCTTCTGCGCCACCGGCTTGAAACCGAGCTTCTGGTAGAGCGGTAGCGCGGCCGGGTGATCGAGCGTGCAGGTCTGCACCGTCACCCTTTTCGGCCCATACGACCATGCTGCGGCAATCGCCGAACCAAGGAACCAGCGGCCGATGCCTTGACCGGTGGCATGTTCCATCATGCCGAAATAGGCGAGTTCGACTTCCTCGGGCAGATGCGGCTTGAGATCGAAGAAGCCGGCCGGCGCACCGTCGAGATAGAGCACCCTGATGTCGCGATCCTCGCGGTGGATTCCGGCTGACAGCTCATCGTCATTCAGCCTCAGAACATTCACCCAGTGCCATTTGCGTCCCACCCGGTCCATCAGGTAGCGATAGAAGTGCAAGGGAATGTCCCTGGTTTTCAGCAGCGCGACCTGGCGGTTGTAGGGTACCGGTGGCGAGACGGGCGGGGGGGCATGCATTTCGAGAAAAGTCACCGTGACCTCAATGTCCTGCAGCACGCCGTTTTCCATCAATTCATTCCTTGCCGGTCGTTGCTGGGCCGGTCGTTGCAGGGCCGGTGGTCGCTGGGCCGGTCACGACTGGTGTATCGGACAATCCGCCCCACTCGGTCCATGAGCCGTCATAAAGCCTGTTGTCGGTATGGCCAAGCGTCTCCAGCGCCAGCGTGACCACCGCGGCGGTGACGCCGGAGCCGCAGGATGTGACCACGGGTTTCGATAGGTCGATACCGGCGTCCTCTATCACCTTGCGCAAACGGTCCTTCGGCAGCAGCCTGCCGTTTTCCGACAGTGCGGAGTACGGCACATTGCGCGCGCCCGGCATGTGGCCGGAGCGGATGCCAGCGCGGGGCTCGGGTTCGCTACCGGTGAAGCGGCCCGGCCCACGGGCATCGGCGATCTGTGCTGTCTTTGTATCGACAATCCGGCGCATATCGGCCAGACCGACGACGCGACCGGCGTCGAAATCGGCATGAAAGACGCTTGGCGCGATCTTCGTCGGCTCGGCCGTTGCCGGCCGGCCGGTCGCCTTCCAGCCATCAAAGCCGCCGTCCAGAATATAGGTCTGGAAGACACCCATGATCCGGAACATCCACCATGCCCGCGGTGCGGAGAAAAAGCCCGGGCCATCATAGACGACGATGGTGTCATCGGCCGAAACGCCCATCGCGCCGACATATTGGGCGAAATGCTGCGGGGATGGCAGTGTATGCGGCAAGGCAGCGTCAGGATCCGAAACCGCGTCCTGGTCCAGGAAACGGGCGCCAGGAATGTGAGCCGCATCATACTCGGCGCGCGCGTCGCGCTTTTGTGCAGGCAGATACCAGGAGACGTCAATGATCGTCAGGCCCGGCTGGCCGAGGCGTTCCTGCAGCCAGTCCGCATCGACGGTAAAAGAACTGTCTTCGGCCATTCTTTTCTCCTGCCGCCTTTTGATGGTGTCTGTCTGTTCAGTTCGCCGGCATCGGGCCGAAGCGGATGCGGAAGCGCCTGTTCTCCCGGCCCTTCTTTTCGATCTTGCCGATGTGGATTTCGCCGATTTCGCCGGTGCTCCTCACATGGGTGCCGCCGCAGGGCTGGCTGTCCACCGAGGCATTGTCACCGATGCAGACCAGACGGATCTTGCCGGTGCCAACGGGCGGTCGGACGTTCTTGGACTTCACCAAGCCAGGATTCGCGGCCAATTCCTCGTCGCTGATCAGTCTGGTGAAGATGGGATGATCGGCCCGCACCAGATCCATCATGCCGGCGGTCACCTCTTCCTTGGTGAAGCTGGCGTCTGGAATGTCAAAATCGACACGGCTGTCGTCCTCGGAAACCGCCGCCCCGGTGATCGGGAACGGGCAGACAACGGTGAGCAGGTGGCAAGCCGCGTGCATGCGCATCAGCAGATGCCGGCGCTCCCAGTCGATGGCGAGCTTCACCGTCTCGCCCACCTCCGGCAAGGCCTGCTCCGGTGACGGCACATGGATGATCTCGTCCTTGGTCTCGCCAGTGATCGTGGCGGCAATTGCGACGCGACTGCCGTCGGCACGCTCCAACGTGCCGCTATCGCCCGGCTGGCCGCCGGAAGTGGCATAGAAGATCGTCCGGTCGAGGATGATGCCGCCGCGCTCATTGATGGCGACGACCGTGGCATCCGCCGTGCGGAGATAGGCGTCGTCGCGAAACAGCGCTTCGGTCCGGTGCGCCATCACGTGACCCTCTCGAAGGGCACTGAAATCTTGCTCTGCAATTCCATCCAGCCTGGTACCGGCAGTTGCTTTTCGCGCAGGAATTCGGGGTTGAATAGCTTCGACTGGTAGCGCGTCCCGTAGTCGCAAAGGATCGTCACGATGGTGTGGCCCGGACCCAATTCCGCAGCCAGCCGCATCGCGCCGGCGATGTTGATGCCGGTCGAGCCGCCGACGCACAGGCCTTCCTCCTGGATCAGGTCAAAGACGATTGGCAGCGCGTCCTCATCCCTGATCTGGTAGGAGAAGTCAGGCGTGAAGCCTTCGAGGTTGGCGGTGATGCGCCCCTGCCCGATGCCTTCGGTAATCGAACTGCCTTCTGACTTCAGCTCGCCGCTGGTGTAGAAACTGTAGAGCGCGGCGCCGAGAGGGTCGGCGAGCGCGATCTTGACGTTCTTGCTCTTGGCCTTCAATCCGAGCCCGACACCGGCCAGCGTTCCGCCCGACCCCACCGCCGAGACAAAACCGTCGACCTTGCCGCCGGTCTGGGCCCAGATTTCCTCGGCCGTGGTGCGGATATGGCCATCGCGGTTGGCGACATTGTCGAACTGGTTGGCCCAGATCGCGCCGTTCGGTTCGCTCCTGGCCATCTGCTCCGCCAGCCGTCCCGACAGTTTCACGTAGTTGTTGGGGTTCTTGTAAGGCACGGCCGGCACTTCGATCAGCTCGGCGCCGAGCAGCCTGATCGTGTCCTTCTTTTCCTGGCTCTGCGTATCCGGGATGACGATGACAGTGCGATAGCCCAGCGCCTTGGCGACGAGCGTCAGCCCAATGCCGGTGTTGCCGGCGGTTCCCTCGACGATGACACCGCCCGGCTGCAACAGGCCGCGCTGTTCGGCATCACGGATGATGAACAGGCCGGCGCGATCCTTAACCGACTGCCCCGGATTCATGAACTCGGCCTTGCCCAGGATCTCGCAGCCGGTTTCTTCGGAAGCCTTGTTGAGGCGGATCAGGGGCGTGTTGCCGATCGCGTCGATCACTGAACGGGGCATTCGGGATTCCTTGTATGCGTGCGCCGAAACCCTAGAAACCCAATGCTTCGGTTTCAAGGCAAGAATTCGTCTGGTCCAGTCGCATTTCCGGCGCTGCGGTGTATGGATGTCGCCGGGGTCCGGGTGGACCCCTGACAGTTCATTTGCACCCGGCGTCGAGAAGCACTCTTTTCATTCGATTTCTCCACCGCTAGAGCAAGACATCAACAACTCGGCAGGGCGCAGCATGACACTCTATCGGGCCGATCCGAAACACGGCGTAGCCTGGGTCACCGGCGGCAGCAGCGGCATTGGCCGCTCGCTGGCCAGGGATCTGGCGTCACAAGGCTATGCGGTGGCTGTGACAGCGCTGGACGACGATCCGATCGACACGCTCATCGTCGAGACCGCGCAGATGCCGGGCAAAGTCGTGTCCTTTCCCTGCGACGTCACCGACGAGCCGCGCATGGCAAGAACGGTGGCGGCGATCGAGAACGACCTCGGGCCGATCGTGCTCGCCATCTTCAATGCCGGAAATTACATCTCGACACCCGGAGAGTCCCTCATCGTCAAGGATTTCCGCCGCTCCTTCGAAGTCAACTATTTCGGCATCATCAATGGGCTGGTGCCTGTCGTCGAGCATATGCGGGTGCGCGCGCGTGGGCATGTCGTTCTGGTCGGCTCGGTGACCGCCTATTTCGGCTGGCCGACCACGGCGGCCTATGGCGGTACCAAGGCGGCTATCAACATTCTGGCCGAGTCGCTGAAATATGATTTCGACAAGATGAACATCCGCGTCCAGGTGATCAACCCCGGTTTTGTCGACACGCCATTGACGGAAAAGAACATGCTGCCGATGCCTGGCCTGATGCCGGTCGGCCGCGCGACGCGCCGCATGGTGCGGGGAATCAAATCCGGCGGCTTCGAAGTGACGTTCCCGTACAGAACGAGCTGGCCGTTGAAAATTCTCGGCATGCTGCCAAGGCCGCTATGCCGATGGGTGATCAGCCTGACGACCAGCTGGAAAGCGCGCCCGCTGCATTATGAGCGCAAACCGCCCAACAAATAATGCCCACAGGATTGGTGGCTTGGCCGCCTGAACGGCCGTTGCCTGTTCATGGTCACCACCATAGTTTGAATGTTGTTCGTGGAGTCTGCGATGGGGCGACGGATCGTGCTTGCTGTGCTGGGCCTGATCGCCGTCCTCGCACTGAGCTTCCTATTGGGTCCGCGCGTACCCGTCGACACCACGATCCGTTTCGATCCTTCCGCCATCGGCGACGACCCACAGGCCTATGTGGCAAAAGCGGAGGCTGCCGTACCCGGTATCCGCGACGGGCTGGAGAAGGAGATCGTCTGGGCCAACCCAATGGTGCACGCAAAGACACCGCTGTCGATCGTCTACATCCACGGCTTTTCCGCATCGAAGGGCGAGATCCGACCCTTGCCCGACGACGTGGCCGACCAGCTCGACGCCAACCTGTTCTACACCCGCCTCACCGGCCACGGGCAGGACGGCGCGGCGATGACGCAAGGCAGCGTCAACGCCTGGATCAACGACTATGAGGAGGCGCTCGCCATCGGCCGGGCAATCGGCGACAAGGTGATCGTCATCTCGACGTCGACCGGCGGCGCGCTGGCGGCCTGGGCAGTGACGCAGCCCGGGGCATCCGAGGGTGTGGCGGCCATTGCATTCATCTCGCCCAATTTCGGCGTGAAAGCATCCGGCGCCGAGATCCTGACCATGCCCTGGGGCAAGCAGATCGCCGAACTCGTCGCCGGCAAGGAACGCAGCTTCGCGCCGCGCAACGCGCTGCATGAGAAATTCTGGACCACCAGATATCCAATCGCCGCGACGATGCCTATGCAGGCGCTGACCGACCTTGCCTATGGCGCGCCGGTGGAGAAGGCGACCATTCCCGCCCTGTTCATCTTCTCGGATATAGACAAGGTCGTGCGACCCGACCGCACGCGTGAGATCGCCGCGCGCTGGGGTGCCGCGCATGAGCTGGTGCCCATCGAAAGCACTGGCGATCCAGACAACCATGTCATTGCCGGCGACGCGCTATCGCCATCCACCACCGCATTCCTGGCGCAACGAATTGCCGTCTGGATCGAAGCGGTGGCGAAGTGAGGTTCGAAGACAAAACGGCGGCTGAAGCAATGTTCAGCCGCCGTTTCATTCGTAGTCGGCACCAGGCAACCGTTAGGAACTGGCCGGTTGCCGCGAGGTTTCGTTAGGCAGCCCGTGCGGCCGGACGCTTGCCGCCGAAGCGGCGCTTGTTGTTGCCCTTGAAGGGTTTTGCACCTTCCGGCTTGCGCTCACCGGCAAAGGCCGGCTTGTCGCCGAAACGCTTCTTGCCGAAGCCGTTGTTCGGCTTCTTCTCGCCGCCCGGCCGCCTGCCGTCGCGACGGCCATTGCGGTCGCGATCGTTGGCAGGTTCGAAGCGCTCGTTCTTTTCCGCAGGATTGCGTGCGGGATCGGGGCTGCCGAGATGGTCGGCAACGATTGGCAGCTTCGTGCGGATGATGCGCTCGACCTGACGCAGCTTGCTGTTCTCCGAAGGATCGCAGAGCGTGATCGCGATGCCATCCATACCGTTGCGGCCGGTGCGGCCGATACGGTGGACATAGCTTTCGGCTTCGTCCGGCAGGTCGAAATTCACGACATGGCTGATGCCGGGCACGTCGATGCCGCGCGCGGCGATGTCGGTCGCGACCAGAATGCGCACCGATCCATCACGGAAATCGTTCAGTGCCTTCTGACGGGCATTCTGCGACTTGTTGCCGTGAATGACGGCGGCCTTGAAGCCGTCGCGTTCCAGGTCCTTGGTCACCCGGTCCGCGCCATGCTTGGTGCGCGAAAAGATGATGACGGACTTCATCGCTTCGTCGGCGAGCATCGTCGACAGCACCTGGCGCTTCTGCTTGGTGCGGGCGAAGACGACGCCCTGGACGATCTCGGCCGCCGCGGTGCTTTGCGGCGAGACCTCGATGCGGACCGGGTTCTTCAGGAGGCCCTTGGCGAGTTCGGCGATCTCGTCCGGCATGGTGGCCGAGAACAGCGCCGTCTGACGATCGGGCGCGGTCGCCTTGGCGATGCGCTTGACATCGTTGATGAAGCCCATGTCGAGCATGCGGTCGCCCTCGTCCAGCACCAGCCATTTGGTGTCGGAGAGGATGAGGTCGCCCTCGCGCACCAGGTCGGTCAACCGGCCGGGCGTGGCGATGAGGATATCGACGCCGGGAGCAACCTTCTTCACCTGGCTGAAGCGCGATACACCGCCCAGCACGAGTGCCGTCGAGACATGCGCGCCCTTGGCGAGGATCTTGATGGTGTCCTCGATCTGCACCGCGAGTTCGCGGGTCGGCGCCAGGATGAGCGCGCGGGTCGTCTTGGCGCGCCGCTTGGTGCCGAGTGCGATGATCTTCGACAGGATCGGCAGCGCGAAGGCAGCGGTCTTGCCGGAGCCGGTCTGGGCGATGCCGAAAATATCACGGCCTTCCAGCTGCGGCGGGATAGCCTGCATCTGGATCGGCTTCGGTTCGGCGAAGCCGGCATTGTGGGTGGCCTTGAGCAGCGCACCGGTAATTCCCAGCGCCGCGAAACCGGAGAGTTCCGCGGTGTCGTTGCCGGGCAATGTGTTTTCGTTGGTCAAAATAATCTTCTTTCACGCGGCCTCTGGCCGCAAACGTCAATGGCGGCAGGGCGCAACCTGCCGTCGAAAATTTTATAGAAACGACAAGGCGGGCGGACGCGTGCGTCCACTCGGCTGCGCTGTCGTGCCCGCAGGCATCATGCCACGGGGCTTTTTCGCCACTTCGTGATGTATCGGAAGAGGGCCGATATACCGGAAAGAGGGAAAACAGACGCAACCAGTCTCATTTGTCGAGAAGGCCGGAATCTCCCGGCCCAAGCGCCTATGGGCTGCATATGGCTGAGTTCGGCCTGGAATGCAAGGGGCGCAATGTTGCGGTGCAGCAAAAACCAGCCAAAAAGCCGACGCTTGCACTCCCCGACCGGCATCATTACCACAAACGCAGCTTCCGATTTTGGGGATCGAACGATGAAGGACGTGCTGAAGGAACTCGAGCGGCGGCGCGACATCGCCCGCATGGGTGGTGGCCAGGCCCGTATCGATGCGCAGCACAAGAAGGGCAAGCTCACCGCGCGCGAACGCATCGAAGTGTTTCTCGACGAAGGCTCATTCGAGGAATTCGACATGTATGTCGAGCACCGCTCGACCGATTTCGGCATGGAGAAGACAAAGATCGCCGGCGATGGCGTCGTCACGGGCTGGGGCACGGTCAATGGCCGTCCCGTTTACCTCTTCGCCAAGGATTTCACCGTCTTCGGCGGTTCGCTGTCGGAAGCCCATGCCGAGAAGGTCATCAAGGTGCAGGAGATGGCGCTGCGCAACCATGCGCCAATCATCGGCCTCTACGATGCCGGCGGGGCGCGTATCCAGGAGGGCGTGGCAGCCCTCGGCGGCTATGCCGAGATCTTTCAGCGCAACGTGCTTGCGTCCGGCGTCATTCCGCAGATTTCGGTCATCATGGGCCCATGCGCCGGCGGTGACGTCTATTCGCCCGCCATGACCGACTTCATCTTCATGGTGCGCGACACCTCCTACATGTTCGTCACCGGACCGGACGTGGTGAAGACCGTGACCAATGAGACGGTGACCGCCGAGAGCCTCGGCGGCGCATCGGTGCACACGACGAAGTCCTCGATCGCCGACGGCGCCTATGACAATGACGTCGAGGCGCTCTTGCAGATGCGGCGGCTGATCGACCTGTTGCCAGCTTCCAACACGTCGGAGATCCCTGAGATCGAATGCTACCAGTCGGTCACCGACCATGACATGTCGCTCGACCGGCTGATCCCCGACAACGCCAACAAGCCCTACGACATCAAGGAATTGATCCTGAAGGTCGCCGACGAAGGTGACTTCTTCGAGATCCAGCAGAGTTTTGCCAAGAACATCGTCACCGGTTTCGGCCGGGTCGAAGGCCGTACCGTCGGCTTTGTCGCCAACCAGCCGATGGTGCTGGCCGGCGTGCTCGATTCCGACGCCAGCCGCAAGGCGGCGCGCTTCGTGCGCTTCTGCGACTGTTTTTCTATTCCCATCGTTACCTTTGTCGATGTTCCAGGCTTTTTGCCGGGCACGGCGCAGGAATATGGCGGGCTGATCAAGCACGGCGCCAAGCTGCTTTTCGCCTATGCCGAGGCGACCGTGCCGAAGATCACCGTCATCACCCGCAAAGCCTATGGCGGCGCCTATGATGTGATGGCGTCAAAACATCTGCGCGGCGACATAAATTATGCCTGGCCGACGGCGCAGATCGCCGTCATGGGGGCGAGAGGCGCGGTCGAGATCATCTACCGCAAGGACATCGGCGATGCCGAAAAGATCGCGGCTCATACAAAGGCTTACGAGGACCGCTTCCTGTCGCCTTTCGTGGCCGCCGAGCGCGGCTATGTCGACGAGGTGATCATGCCGCATTCGACCCGCCGCCGCATGGCCCGGGCGCTTCGCATGCTGCGCAACAAGGATATCCAGAACCCCTGGAAGAAGCACGACAACATCCCGCTGTGAACGCATCGAGGTCATCGCTCAAGTGCGGTTGAACAGCGCCCTCCTCCGGCAGCCACCAATTCGCGCAGCACCGGCACCGTCGCCAACGGCAAATCCTCGGCGATCAATCCTGGTCCGAACCTGCTGCCGGCCTCGGCATGGATCCAGACCGCCGCGCAGGCCGCTTCGAAAGCCGGCATGCCTTGGGCAAGCAATCCGGCCGTGACGCCGGACAACACATCGCCCGATCCTGCGGTGGCAAGCCAGGCCGCGCCGTTGGCATTGATCGCTGCCCGGCCGTCGGGAGCGGCGATCACCGTGTCGGCGCCCTTGTAGACGATGACGGCATTGGCGCGCGCTGCCGCCGCGCGTGCCTTGTCCAGCTTGGACGAGACGTCGTCATCGGCGATGTCCGCGAACAGCCTGGCGAATTCGCCTTCGTGCGGTGTCATCACCAGCGCGGGCGCGTCCGGCCTGCGGGCGGCTTCGAACAAGACATCCGGCGCCTCACGAAACGAGGTGATCGCGTCGGCGTCGAAGACAAGGCCGTCAATTCCGGCGGACGCGGCCGCCGGCTTGCCCGACGCGAGTAGCGCAAGTGCGAACGCCCGGGTTTTCTCACCGATGCCAAAGCCGGGTCCGAGCACAAACGCCGATGGCCGGCGCTCCCTGACGAATGCTTCAATGTCGGCAGCATCGTCGGCCTTGCGCAGCATGATCGAGGTCAGGTGCGCGGCATTGACCTGCATGGCGTTGCCCGGCGACAGAACCGTCACCGCCCCTGCCCCGCTTCGGGCAGCGGCTAGCGCTGAGAGCCGCGCGGCGCCTGTGGCGCTCGGCCCGCCGGAAAAGACGCCGACATGACCGCGCTTGTATTTGTGGGCATCGATGGCCGGCACCGGCAATTCGCGCTGCCAAAGCGCTGGTCCGTTCTCGAACGTGCGGGGCTGCAGCGTTGCGATGATCTCCGCCCCGATGCCGATATCGGCAAGCACGATCTCGCCGCATCTTTCCCGGCCCGGCAGCAGCAGATGGCCGGGCTTCTTGCGCGCGAAGGTCACGGTGAGCTCTGCTGAAAACGATGTGCCGAGCACTTTGCCGCTGTCACCGGAAATGCCGGAAGGCAGGTCGACCGCGACAACCCGCAAGTTCAGCTTGGCCGCCAGATCGACCGCCCTGGCGGCGTCGCCGGACAGCGGCTTGGACAGCCCTGCCCCATAAAGCGCATCGACCACGATCGAGCGGGGACCGGGATCAAAGTCCGATAGCGGCCGGGGCTTGATGGGGCATTCCGCGGCGGCGAGTGCCGCGTCGCTACCCAGCCTCGGCGGGCCAGACGTCCAGATCGTGGTGGCGACACCGCTGCCGGCCAGAATGCGAGCGACGACATAACCGTCGCCGCCATTGTTGCCCGGGCCGCATAACACATGGACATGCGCTGCCGAGGGATAGCGGCTGAGCACTTCGGTCGCGACGGCCTGCCCGGCACGGCGCATCAATCCAACGCCGTCGGTTGGACCTGCTGCAATTGTCAGCCGATCCGCCTCGCCCATCTCGGCGGAGGTAAGAAGTTCGTGGCTCATGGATTGCCGATCCGCATTCGATCAAGCATTGTCCAGTTTTCGGCGCGACGCAAACGGGGAGGAGCTGGCGCTGTCATGAGCACGTCGATCGGCGCGAGGATTGCAGGCACCGATCTGCCCGCAGGATGAGCAATTTGCCCGAATATTGGGCAGACATGCACAGTCGTGCCGGGTAGGCTGCAGCCATCTATGCCGCTTCCGATGCAGCGAATGACGCGAATTTGCATATGGGGGTGACATGACTTTGAAATCGTATGACACCGCTTCCGTTCCCTCCGACTGGCACAGTTCGTGCTTGATTGAGGCGCAAGCGGGGGCTCACAACCCGTTTTTTTGGCAGTGGAGGCCACTTTTTACATGAAAAAGATCGAAGCGATCATCAAGCCATTCAAGCTGGACGAAGTGAAGGAAGCGCTTCAGGAGGCCGGACTGCAAGGCATTACCGTGACCGAGGCCAAGGGGTTCGGGCGCCAGAAGGGTCACACCGAACTCTACCGCGGCGCCGAATATGTCGTCGACTTCCTGCCCAAGGTGAAGATCGAGGTCGTGCTCGGCGACGATGCCGTGGAAGGCGCGATCGAGGCCATCCGCAAGGCGGCCCAGACCGGCCGCATCGGCGACGGCAAGATCTTCGTCTCCAACATCGAGGAAGTGGTGCGCATCCGCACCGGCGAAACCGGAATGGACGCGGTTTGATCCGAGCCGGCCATCCTCTAAGAAACGTCATCCATCAAAAAACGTCAGCACACAGGGATTACATGACATGACGACAGCCAAAGACATCATGAAGCAGATCAAGGACAACGACGTGAAATTCGTCGACCTGCGCTTCACCGACCCGAAGGGCAAGCTGCAGCACGTCACCATGGATGTCGTCGAGGTCGAGGAAGACATGTTCGCCGACGGTGTCATGTTCGACGGCTCCTCGATCGCCGGCTGGAAGGCCATCAACGAATCCGACATGGTGCTGATGCCCGATCCGGACACCGTCCACATGGACCCGTTCTTCGCGCAGTCGACCATGGTCATCCTGTGCGACATTCTCGATCCGGTCTCGGGCGAATCCTACAACCGCGACCCGCGCGGCACCGCCAAGAAGGCCGAGGCCTACATGAAGTCGGAAGGCATCGGCGACACCATCTATGTCGGCCCGGAAGCCGAGTTCTTCGTGTTCGACGACGTGAAATACAAGGCCGATCCGTATAACACCGGCTTCAAGCTCGATTCGACGGAACTGCCGTCGAACGACGACACCGATTACGAGACCGGCAACCTCGGCCACCGCCCGCGCATCAAGGGCGGCTATTTCCCGGTGCCGCCGATCGATTCGGCGCAGGACATGCGCTCCGAAATGCTGACCGTACTCGCCGAAATGGGCGTGCGCGTCGAAAAGCACCACCACGAGGTGGCAGCCGCCCAGCACGAGCTCGGCATCAAGTTCGACACGCTTGTCCGCAACGCCGACAAGATGCTGATCTACAAGTACGTCGTGCACCAGGTCGCCAATGCCTATGGCAAGACGGCCACCTTCATGCCGAAGCCGATCTTCGGCGATAACGGCTCGGGCATGCACGTTCACCAGTCGATCTGGAAAGGCGGCAAGCCGACTTTCGCCGGCAATGAATATGCCGGTCTTTCGGAGAGCTGCCTGTTCTACATCGGCGGCATCATCAAGCATGCCAAGGCGATCAACGCCTTCACCAACCCGCTGACCAACTCCTACAAGCGCCTGGTGCCGGGCTACGAGGCGCCGGTGCTGCTTGCCTATTCGGCGCGCAACCGTTCGGCTTCCTGCCGCATCCCGTTCGGCAGCTCACCAAAGGCCAAGCGCGTCGAAGTCCGCTTCCCCGATCCGGGCGCGAACCCCTACCTCGCTTTCGCCGCCATGCTGATGGCAGGTCTCGACGGCATCAAGAACAAGATCCATCCGGGACAGCCGATGGACAAGGATCTCTACGACCTGCCGCCGAAGGAACTGAAGAAGATCCCGACCGTCTGCGGTTCGCTGCGCGAAGCGCTCCAGAGCCTCGACAAGGACCGCGGCTTCCTGAAGGCCGGCGGCGTCTTCGACGACGACCAGATCGACAGCTATATCGAGCTCAAGATGGCCGAAGTGATGCGCTTCGAAATGACCCCGCATCCGGTCGAGTACGACATGTACTATTCGGTCTAGGATTCCGCTCGAATAATGTTTCAAGGCCCTTGAAGGTTTTCCCCTTCAAGGGCTTTTTGCTGATCCAAAGGCTCATCGATGGATTGCGTGCGGCCAGCCACGCAACGATGGTCAACTTGCTTTTTTGGGGGACGCAATCAATCGCCAGGAGCGAGCGGCACACTGCCTCAGGCTGCAATGCCCGCTCGTCCGGCGCCCCCGCCAATGCCGTCGTTCACGAAACCCCCGCCCCGTTCGAACAGCATCGCTTGGCGTAACCCCAAGGCCACGAATACGCATGCCGCGGCGTAGCCTGTCAACGCCGCCACACGGAGGCATAAATCGCCGATTTCAATGTATGAACAGTGGCTTATATAAAGGACCGCCGCGTACGAACCGAGCTGAAACAGGCTGTTTTCCGGGCTTTTTCAATGAAAACTTGGAACCGCACGAGACGAGTAGCGGCAAGGAGCGTCAGCCAAAGCCGCTCGTTTTGGTGAAACCGCTCGTTGTTTTTCAACCTGACTTTTTTTGGGGGAATTCGCCGCTCCGGGGCAGTCGGTGACGACGCTGACCGCGCGTGGCGTCATGTCGGGTCGGTAAAAAGAAAGGCCCGGGCGCTTCCGCCCGGGCCTGTATTGCAAGAACATCCATCTGCCGCGCATTGAAGCGCCCGCAAAACGGATCAGGCGGCGGCCGAAATCTCTGCGCTCGCCGGCACCGAAGCGATCGTCTTCAGGATCTGCGAGGCGATCTGGTAGGGGTCGCCCTGTGAGTTCGGACGGCGGTCCTCCAGATAGCCCTTGTAATCGTTCTTGACGAACGAATGCGGGACGCGGATCGAGGCGCCGCGATCGGCGATGCCATAGCTGAACCTGTTCCACGGCGCGGTCTCGTGCTTGCCGGTCAGACGTTTGTCGTTGTCCGGGCCGTAGACGGCGATGTGGTCCATCAGGTTCTTGTCGAAAGCCGCCATCAGCGCTTCGAAATAGGCCTTGCCGCCGACTTCACGCATATAGGTGGTCGAGAAATTGGCATGCATGCCCGAGCCGTTCCAGTCGGTGTCGCCGAGGGGCTTGCAGTGATATTCGATGTCGATGCCGTACTTTTCGGTCAAGCGCTGCATCAGATAGCGGGCCATCCACATCTGGTCGGCGGCCTTTTTGGAACCCTTGCCGAATATCTGGAATTCCCACTGCCCCTTCGCCACTTCGGCGTTGATGCCTTCATGGTTGATGCCGGCCGCGAGGCAGAGATCAAGATGTTCCTCGACGATCTGGCGCGCAACGGAGCCGACATTCGAATAGCCGACGCCGGTATAGTACGGCCCCTGCGGTGCGGGATAGCCGCTCTCGGGGAAGCCGAGCGGACGGCCGTCCTTGTAGAAGAAATATTCCTGCTCGAAGCCGAACCAGGCGCCTTCGTCGTCGAGGATAGTGGCGCGCTTGTTGGATGCATGCGGCGTAACACCGTCGGGCATCATGACTTCGCACATGACGAGCACGCCGTTGGTGCGGGCCGGATCGGGATAGACCGCGACCGGCTTCAGCACGCAATCGGAGCTGTGGCCCTCGGCCTGCTGCGTCGAGGATCCGTCGAAACCCCACAGCGGCAACTGCTCGAGCGTCGGGAACTCAGCGAATTCCTTGATCTGCGTCTTGCCGCGAAGATTCGGGACCGGGGTGTATCCATCGAGCCAGATATACTCGAGCTTGTATTTGGTCATTCTAGAGCCTCTCGTTGCTTGGACACCGCAAGCAGGCGGATGTCGATGCATGGCCGAAACAGGCCGGCCTGCCGATGGATAAAAAGCAATTCGTGTGCCACTCGGCTCTCGCAGGGTGCGGCAAAATGATCGTGCCCAGGCGATTATTTTAATGAGCCGCCTCAGCAATGCTTGCGGATGATCCAGGCAGCAATATTGCTTAAATCATAGGCAAATCATGATCTTTTCATAGGCATATTGCCTAAATGAATCGCAGGACCTATTTTGGTGAAAGCTGAATCAACGAGCGCCTGAAAAAGCGGGGAGACCGGCAATGCAAGTCACGCAATCGCGTCCGTCGGCGAAAATCCTGATGTTCCCGCTGGCAGCGCGCAGGTCTGCCTTAAATTTAGGCGCCAAGGCCAAATTCGCGGCAGAGCTTGCCGCGCTTCGCGGCGAGCACGCCGATTTCGATGGCTGGTACCACGAGGCCGCCGTCGAGGATGAAGACCCGCAGCGGAAGAGCTGAGCCCTTCCACGTCGATCTTGAATAAAAGAGTCCGGCGCGATCGCTCGCGCCGGACTTTTCGTTCTGGCCTACCGGCTATTCCTTGGCATGCAGGTCGGTGCCGAGCGTGTCCTTGACGAAGATCATGCCGATGATCAGCGTCATCGCCGCGATGACCACCGGATACCAAAGACCGTAGTAGATATCGCCCTTGTAGGCGCTGAGCGCGAACACCGTCGCCGGCAGCAGGCCGCCGAACCAGCCATTGCCGATGTGGTAGGGCAATGACATGCCCGTGTAGCGAATGCGAGTCGGGAACATCTCGACAAGGATCGCCGCGATCGGCCCATAGACCATGGTCACGAACAGGACCAGGATGAACAGGATGCCGATCGTCATCGGCCAGTTAACCGCCGCCGGATCGGCGAACATGGCAAAGGCGCCGCCGCCCGGTATATTGTAGACGGTGACCTCGGGTGCGCCCGCTGCCTCATCGGCGGTCAAGAGCTTGTCCTTAACCGCCTGGTCGGTCGGCACCGCTGCCTTTTCGCCGCCGCGGATGGCGGCTGCGTCGAGCTTAAGTTCAGGATTGGCTGCGATGAAGGCATCGAGTTTCTGGTCCGCGACCTTGATCGCCGCTCGCTTCAACGGATAGCCACCGTCCTGCAAGGACATGTTGACTGCCTTGACGAAGGCGGCGTCCTTGGCCTTGGCCTGATCGCCGGCGGCGACCGCATCGTAGGAGGCCACTGTCTCTGTACCGATCTTGACTGACGCAGGCGTCCCGGCCGCTGCCGTCGACACCACTTCATAGGGAACCGAGTTCTTGGTCAGGAACGAAGTCGCGATGTCGCAGGACGTCGTGAACTTCGCCGTGCCGACCGGATTGAACTGGAACTTGCAGTCGCCGGGAGCTGCCGTCACGGTTGCCCGAGTGCTCTGCTGAGCCTTGGCGAGCGCCGGATTGGCGGCCCAGGTCAACGCCTTGAAGAGCGGGAAGGTACAGACGATGGCCAGCGCAAGGCCAGCCATGATGATCGGCTTGCGGCCGATCTTGTCGGAGAGCCAGCCGAAGACGACGAAGAAGATCGAGCCGATAGCCAGCGCGATGGCGATCATGATGTTGACCGACTGCGCGTCGACCTTCAGCACGTTCTGCAGGAAGAACAGCGCGTAGAACTGGCCATTGTACCAAACCACGGCCTGACCGGCGGTGAGGCCGAGCAGAGCCAGGAGCGCGATCTTGGCGTTCTTCCACTGACCAAAGGCTTCCGAGAGCGGCGCCTTTGAGCCCTTGCCTTCGTCCTTCATCTTCTGGAAGGTCGGAGACTCCGAGAGTGACAACCGGATCCAGATCGAAACGGCGAGCAGCAGGAAAGAGACGATGAACGGAATGCGCCAGCCCCAGGCGGCGTAGGTCTCCTTGCTCAGCGATCCCTGCACGATCAGGATGACGATCAGCGACAGGAACAGGCCGAGCGTCGCTGTTGTCTGGATCCATGAGGTGTAGAAGCCACGGCGGTCATCGGGTGCATGTTCGGCGACATAGGTCGCCGCTCCGCCATATTCGCCGCCCAGCGCCAAACCCTGCAGCATGCGCAGGACGATAAGGATCACCGGAGCCGCGATGCCCAAGGTTGCATAGCCGGGCAGCAGACCGACCAGGAAGGTCGACAGGCCCATGATCGTCATTGTGACCAGGAACGTGTATTTGCGGCCGACGAGGTCGCCGATGCGACCGAACAGCAGCGCGCCGAACGGGCGAACCAGGAAGCCTGCGGCAAAGGCCAGCAGCGCGAAGATGTTGCGCGTTGCCTCGGGAATGGTCGGACTGAAAAAGGTCGAGCCGATGAAAGCCGCCAGTGAGCCGTAGAGATAGAAATCGTACCATTCGAAAACAGTGCCGAGCGAGGAAGCGAAGATGACTTTCTTCTCCTCCCGCGTCATGCCGCGGCTCGTTCCGCCGGCGGTCGATGCCATTGCCATAGAGTTATCCTCCCGTGAGACCTCGATGCTGCGCGCCGACGTCCGCGTTCTCCTCCGAACGCGGACTCAAAGACGCAGCCAACACAGGAAAAATGGCAGAAAGGGCGGGGAAAGGGCACCGCGACGATGGGATTATGACTTTCGTATTAGGTGCAGTGCGAAGGCGGAGCGAAGCCCTCAGGCCCGCAGCGCTTCGAGCAAGCTGACGGCGGCCATCATGTCCCGTTTGCGAGCGGCGCGGCGCGCGACGGCTTCGGCGTCCTGTCCCCACTGTGCGATCTGCCAGTCCTCATCGAGTTGGCCGGCGGCCCAGGCCTCCTCGCCGTCGAGCTCGCCGAAATCGACCGCCAACGCCAGCAATGCCGAGCCGGTCAACGATGTCATGACATGGATGGCGGCAAGGCGCAGCGGTTCGGCGCGTTGCGCCAGATGGCTGCCCAGCACGGCAATGGTTTCGCGTGGCTGCTCGACATGGATGATGCCCTCGGCAAGCTTGAAACGGGCCCCAAGTGCCGCGCGGGCCCAGTCGATGACGGGATCCCACCGCTCGTTCTGGCGCTCGACCAGCTCTTGCGGTGCATCGGCGCGATAACAGAGCAGATCCGACGAGGCAAAACGCAGAATGTCTTCCAGCACCGCCTGCGGATCGCTGGCCACGCCATCGATTGCGGTGTTGACCAGCCGCATCACCGGCATCGTCATCGGATTGATCGTCTCGCCCTGTTCCGCGAACTCGCCGGCAACCAGCGTCGCGGCCGCCTCGGTCGGCAGCGCCAGCATTGCCTTGCCCGGCGTGCGCACCGGCTTGCCGTCGAGATGGACGGCAAAGCCACCTTCCGCCGACGCGACCGAGACCTCCTTATAGAAGCGCTTGGGCAGCGGCGTCTTCATCTGGATCTGGGCGCGACGCACCGGATCCGGATCGGAAAGATACTTGCCCGCTTCGAGGTCGTTGAGGATATCACGCATGAAGTGCCTTTCTTACACCGGTATCAGCTTGCGTGCCGGCCGGTTGACGATGATCAGGCCGGCCGCAATCAAGCCAAGTGCAAGAAAAATGCGAATGGTCAGCGGCTCGTTCAAGATGATCGCACCGCACAGGACACCGAAGACCGGCGACAGGAAGGTGAAGCTGGACAAGCCTGAAGCCGGATAGCGGCGCAGCAGCCAGAACCAGAGCACATAGGTGAAAGCGACGATATAGACCGCCTGGAAAAGCAGCGCCAATGTCGGCAACAGGGACGGATCGCGCACCGGTGGGCCGGCAAGAGGCAGCACCATCATGCCAACGATCGCCGCGCCGGCGAGTTGATAGAGCAGCAGTTTTTCCGCACTCGCCTCGACCAGTTTTGATCGTTTGATAAGGATATTGGTCAGGGCCCAGAAAAACCCCGAACCGAGGCTCAGGAGATCACCGAACAGCATGTCTCCGCTACCGCCGAGCTTGTCGGAAAAGACCGTGGCAAGACCGGCGAAGGCCAACAGCAGGCCGAGGAACTTGCGCATGGTGATCTGTTCGCCGAGCAGGAAATGGCCGCCGATCAGCATCCAGAACGGCATTGAGTTGACCAGCAGCGTATTGCGCGCCACGGTCGTATGCTCCAGGCCAACGTAGAGACAAAGGAACTCGACGCCGAAAAGCACGCCGACCGCAATGCCCGCCGGCAATGTCCCATCCCTGCTGAACAGCGCAATGCCGCGCCAGCGGCACCAGAGAAAGACGCAGAAACCACCGATGACCGAACGCGCGATCGATAGGAAGACGGGATCATAGCCTGCATAGGAGATCTTGGCGGCGACGTAGTTCAGCCCCCAGGAAAAGGTCAGGCCGACCATGATGGCGGCTGCGGCCATGTCGACCGCGTCGCGCCGATCGAGCGCATCGGTGGCGCCGCTCACGGTTAGTCCTCCGCGCTGGCGTCGTCGAAGCCGATCAGGTTCCAGCTCTGGCGCATATGCGGCGGCATCGGAGCGGTGACGTCGATGACGCCCTTGTCCGGGTGCGGGATAATGATGCGGCGCGCGTGCAGATGCAGGCGGTTTTGAATGCCGCCAGGAAAATCCCAGTTGGTGTCGGCCTCGAAGTATTTCGGGTCGCCGATGATCGGGCAGCCGATATGGGCGGCATGGACGCGAAGCTGGTGTGTGCGGCCGGTATAAGGTTCCATCTCCAGCCAGGTCATGGTCTGCGCCGCCTGCTCGATAATGCGATAATAGGACACGGCATGGTCGGCGCCTTTTTCGCCGTGCGCGGCAATGCGCACGCGGTCGCCGTCCGGCGTAGCCTCCTTGATCAGCCAGGTCGAGATCTTGTCCTCGCGCTTGGGCGGCACGCCCTTGACCAGCGCCCAGTAGGTCTTCTTGGTTTCCCGCGCCCGGAACGCCTCTGAAAGCTTCATCGCGGCCAGCCTGGTGCGGGCCACCACCAGCACGCCCGACGTGTCGCGGTCGAGCCGGTGCACCAGCCGCGGCTTCTCGCCTTTCTGGCTGCGCCAGGCTTCCAGCATGTCGTCGACATTGCGGGTAACGCCGGAGCCGCCCTGAACGGCGAGGCCCGCCGGCTTGTTGAAGACGAAGACCTTTGGGTCCTCGTGGATCAGCATCTTGGCGAGCACATCGGCGTCGCCCTGGTTGCGGATCGAGTGGCCGGTGAGCGCGCTCTCGCCTTTCTTGTCCACCTCGAGCGGCGGAACGCGGACCATCTGCCCCGGCTCGACGCGGGTGTCGGCCTTGACCCGGCCGCCATTGACGCGGATCTGGCCGGAGCGCAGCAGCTTCTGTAGATGGCCGAAGCCAAGGCCCGGGAAATGCGTCTTGAACCAGCGATCGAGCCGCATGCCCGCCTCGCCGGCCTCCACAGTGATCTGTTCAACGCCTGCCATGTCTTCTTCGCTTATCCGTTTCCCGAGCAGGGCTCTTGGCCTGCGCTTGGCGCGGCAATAACATTATGTAACGGTCCTTGCGAGCCAAAGTCCCAGAAACAGGGCAATGATCGCGCCAACGACGCTGGCAAGCGCATATCCGAATGCCGGCAGTGTCGAGCCTCGTTCCCACAGGGCGGCGAAGTCGAGCGAAAAGGCGGAGAAGGTGGTGAAGCCTCCGAGAATGCCGGTAGCAACGAACAGCCTGACCTCATCGGACCCGCCGCGACGCGCAAGGATGGCGATGAACAGCCCCATCGCAAACGAGCCGACGATGTTGATCGCCATCGTGCCCCAGGGATAGTTGGGACCGACGAGGCGCAGCGCGCCCATGCTGGTCAGATGACGGATGCCGGCGCCGATGCCGCCGCCGACGGCTACGAGAAGCAGATTGAACATAGAACGTTACTGCCCCCGCGAGGACGCCGGCGTCAATCCCTTGAGCGAGGTGACGCAGCTTCGGGATGGCAGAGATAGTCGACCTATCAAGAACCGGGCTTCCAACTCACGTAGCGCAATCACTGCCGTGACGCATTCAGGATACTGCCGGCTCTGCCGGCAGTATCGACAGATCTTCAACTTAGGTGGTTTCGACCTTCTTCGGCTTTGTCGAGCCAATCATCTTCCAGTTCTTGTAGAACATCGAGTTGATGCGCTCGACGCTTACCGAGACGACCGCAAGCATGCCAGCGATCAGGCGGGGCACCGGGGATGGCCTGATAATATCCATGAACACGCAGTAGCGGCGGCCATCATACTCGTTGACCGAGCGATGCAGCAGCGTGTCGTCGAAAATGAACTGCGGATTGTCGTACCAGTAGTTCTTGACGTTGCCGCATTCGACGAAAATCTCCGCTTTCACCGGGATCAGATTGTAGAGGATGCGCAGGCTGAGCCGCAGCGGTCCGAAATGCCAGGAGGTCGATTCGCGCTTGCTGAAGACGGAAACGGCAATCGTCTTGATGTATTTGAAATCCTTGTTGAATTCCTCGACGTTGTCGATCCTGTGCTTGCCGTACCACTGGTAGACATACATGCCGCGCCGGCCGGCGCCGAAATTGGCGTCGATGTCGGCGATGATCTCATCCTTGCGCGCCTTGAAGACATCAAGGACCTCATTGACCTCGCGCTGATAGTCGGCGGGAAACTGCTCCAGCTTCCACACGCCCGGATTTCTGTAGCACAGGAGATCGACCAGCAGGTTGAAGGGCGACAGCAACCAGGTGAAGAGCCCGTTGCCAAGGAAGTAGCCGCTGAACAACGCCAAATCCTTCCTGTCGTTGCGCAACACGTCGATCAGACCACAGACGATGAAGATCGTCGTCAGGATCGGGATGAAATAGAAGCCAAGGGCGAGAAGCGGGATGGCAATGGCGAATTTGCGAAGGGATTTGCGAAGGGTTTTTGTCATTTTTCCACGCGCGAAGCGCGATCCTGTTGCGAATGAGGTGCCCAATCATGGCAACGGCCACCGCCCGACCGTGCGCCTTGATAAGGTTTTTTGGGTCACCGCACAACGGCCATGGTGTCTGGCCGGGCTGGTTGCCTGGTGGAGTTTGCCGGGCGTCAATGCACTGCCGGCAAGCCAAGCTCGTCCCATTTGTCCCTGGCCACGGGATCGCCGACCAGAAATTCAAAGCCAATGACGCTTTCGCCGTCCTTGGCGAGCTGGCATTTGAACTTCAGACTGTACCAGTTTTTACGGCTGCGAAAGGCCGCACCATTAGCGGCGATCGTCGTGCCGGTGATCTTCTCCTCCGCGGTCGCGTAGGGCACCACCCGCTCCGGCTGGAAATCCGCATGCCATTGGCGGATTTGGTCCATGGCCTCCAGATTGCAAAGCTGCACCATGCGCTCATCGGATGCGAAGGTCTTGAGATCGGCGCGGGCCTGCTTGCTGCGCGGATCGGCGAGGGTCTTGGCCGACAGCATCCGCGGAGGGCGGATCATGGCGGGCGTGGCGGGAAATCGAGGAGCGCTTGGAGCAGGCGCCGGTGCCTCGGGCATGGGTGCGCGGGGTGCCTCCTCGATGGGAGGTGCGGGCGGCCTTGTCGAAACCTCGAATTGCCGTGGCGTCAGGATGGCGACCGACACGCGCTCCTCCTCTGGCCCGCTCGAGCGCTTCGGCGATGGTAACAACATAACGCTGGCGGCGAGCAGCCCATGCAGGAGAACCGAAGTGGAAATCCCCCAGGGCGAGGCCTCGTTTCGCACTGACAAGGCCACCGGGCTCCGCAAGCCGGCTATTCCCGCTCTTTGCGCAGCTTTGCCCAGTAGTCGAGCCGCTTCCTGATGTCGCGCTCGAAACCACGCTCGGGCGGATCGTAGAAGGTCTGGCGGCCCATCTTTTCCGGAAAATAATCCTGGCCTGAAAAGGCATCTGGCTCATCATGGTCGTAGCGGTAGCCGGCGCCGTAATCCTCTTCCTTCATCAGCTTGGTCGGCGCGTTGAGAATGTGCTTCGGCGGCAGCAGCGAGCCATGTTCCTTGGCGGCCCGCGTGGCAGCCTTGAAGGCAGTGTAAACGGCATTGGATTTGGGCGCGGTGGCGAGATAGACGGTGGCCTCGGCAAAGGCGAGTTCGCCCTCCGGAGAGCCGAGATAGTCATAGGCATCCTTGGCCGCGTTGGCGACGACCAGGGCCTGCGGATCGGCCAGCCCGATGTCCTCCATCGCCATGCGAACCAGCCGGCGGCCGAGATAGAGCGGATCCTCCCCGGCATCGAACATGCGCGCGAGATAGTAGAGGGCGGCATCGGGATCCGAGCCGCGCACCGACTTGTGCAGCGCCGAGATCAGGTTGTAATGGCCGTCCTGGCCCTTGTCGTAGATCGGCGCACGGCGCTGGACGATGCGCTGAAGCCCTTCGGGATCGAATATCTCGCCAGCCTTGGCCGCGCGCCAGACCTCTTCCGCCAGTGTCAGCGATGCGCGTCCGTCGCCATCGCTCATACGAATGAGCATCGTGCGCGCTTCATCATCAAGCGGCAGCGCCCTGCCCTCCGCCTCCTCCGCCCGCGTCATCAGCTTGGCGATGCTGTCCTCACCCAGCGAATGAAAGACCATGACCCGCGCGCGCGACAACAAGGCCGCGTTGAGTTCGAAGGACGGGTTTTCGGTGGTGGCGCCCACCAGCACGACCGTTCCATCCTCCATGACGGGGAGGAATGAATCCTGCTGGGCGCGGTTGAAGCGATGAATCTCGTCGACGAAAAGCAACGTCTGGCGGCCGTTGGCACGGCGCAGCTTGGCCGCCTCGAACACTTTCTTCAGGTCGGCGACGCCGGAAAAGACCGCCGATATCTGCTCGAATGCAAGGCTGGTCTCGCCGGCAAGCAGCCTCGCCACCGTGGTCTTGCCGGTGCCTGGCGGACCCCAGAAGATCATCGATCCCAGCGAACCGGAGCCGATCAGCCGAGTCAGCGCGCCATCGGGTCCCGTCAGATGTTCCTGGCCAACGACCTCCCCAAGATTCTTCGGACGCAGCCTGTCGGCCAGCGGCCGTCCGGGCGGCACCTTTTCCAGTTCGTCAACGCTGAACAGATCGGCCATGCACTCCCTCAGAGCAATTCCAGGAAAAGTGTGAAGCGATTTTCCGTCCGGGATTGCGTCAAAACAAGGATATAGGGCAGGTCGGCGTTTTGGTGAAACGCCGACCTGCTCCAAGTTTGGAGCGCGATCCCTTCAGGGTCGAACTCAGTAACGCAAAACCTGGCGCAGTATCTGCCCGCCGCGCTCGACGGTAAAGCGCCACCAGCGCGTATCCTGCTGGGCTACCTGCGCCAGCACTGCGGCGGTGTCGATGGTGGTGCCGTTGACCTCGCGCACGATGTCGCCTGGCTGAAAGCCGAAATCGGCGGCCGGCGAATCGCGATTGATATCGATCACCGTCACGCCCTTGAGGTCGGTACGCAAGCCAAGCTTCTGGGCAAGCCGAGGCGACAGTTCCGAGACCTTCGCGCCCGAGAACGGGCTGCGGCCATGCAGCGTCACTTCCGAGGCTTTCGCCCCCTCCGGCGCGCGCTCCAGCGCAATGTCCATCGCCGCTTGCTGACCCTTGGTCAGGATCGCGAAATTCGCCTTGGTGCCGATCGACAGCGTCGCCATGCGGTAGTCGAGCGCCTCGATGCTCTCGACCGGCTTGCCATTGATCTGCAGCACGACATCGCCCGGCTTCAACCCTGCCTTGCCGGCGGGACCCGTCGCGTCGACCGAGGAGACCAGCGCCCCGGTCGGCTTTTCCATGCCCAGCGATTCGGCGATCTGCGGCGTCACCGCTTCGAATTCGGCGCCGATATAGGGCCGCTCGAAGAAATCGAGACCGGCCTTGGCGGCATCGGCGAAAGCCCGCACCATGTTGGCGGGGATGGCGAACCCGATGCCGATCGAGCCGCCGCTGCGGCTGTAGATGGCGGTGTTGATGCCGACCAGCTGGCCGCCCATGTTGATCAGCGCGCCGCCGGAATTGCCGGGGTTGATGGCGGCGTCTGTCTGGATGAAATAACCCGAATCCGAAACGCCGATATGGCTGCGGGCAAGCGCGGAAACGATGCCGCTGGTGGTGGTCTGGCCAACACCGAACGGGTTGCCGATGGCCAGCACCAGGTCGCCGACCTCGAGCGCGTCGGAATCCCCGATGGCGATGACCGGGAACGGCTTGTCGGACTCGATCTTGAGCACGGCGAGATCGAGCGTCTCGTCCTTCAGCATCACCTTGCTGGTGAATTCGCGGCCGTCGGCGGTCGCCACCTTGACCTCGTCGGCATCCTTGATGACGTGGAAATTGGTGACGATGACACCGCTCGGATCGACGAGCACGCCCGAGCCGAGCGAAGACTGCGCACGCGGCTGGGCACGGCCGAAGAATTCCTCGAAGAACGGATCGCCTTCGAAAGGCGATGTCACCTTGGCGGTCTGCGAGGCATAGACATTGACCACCGCAGGTGCCGTCTGCTTGACCAGCGGCGCGAACGAAAGCTGGACCTCCTCGCGGCCGAAAGGCACGCGCTTGTCCGGACCTGAAGTGGCATTCTCGCCTTCGACGCCATGCAGCAAGTCCGTCAACACATCGGAGAGGCCTGGATCGGCGGGCTTGGCGGCGTCTTCGGCCAGCGCCTGCCGAACTGCCGGTGCAGCTGCGAACACCATGAAGGCGCAGAGCAGAACAAGGGACAGTCTTTTGGCGCGCATTACGAATCCTCCAAGCGAGTTCGGGCGCATTGTCCCGACGAATGTGCAAAATGAAAGGCTAAGCCGCTGAAATCCGATTATTTTCGCGGCAGTCAATCGTTTTTGGCACGCCTTGGCGCACGCAGTTATGAAAAAGGGGCCCGCAGGCCCCTCTAATTCACTCCGAAAAAGCGAAGCCTTATGCGGCCGCGGCTTCGTCCGCGCCTTCGGCTTCGATGCGGGCGCGATCGCCGGCGCCCTTGGCCGAGGTGTCGCGATCGACGAACTCGATGACCGCCATCGCGGCATTGTCGCCGTGACGGAAGCCGGCCTTCATGATGCGCAGATAGCCGCCGTTGCGGGTGGCATAGCGCGGGGCGATGGTGTCGAACAGGCGCTTGACGACGCCCTCATTGCCGATCTGCGCGATCACCTGACGGCGCGCGTGCAGGTCGCCGCGCTTGCCGAGCGTCACCAGCTTCTCGACGATCGGACGCAGGTCCTTTGCCTTCGGCAAGGTGGTGACGATCTGCTCGTGCTCGAGCAGCGACACCGCCAGATTGGCGAACATCGACTTGCGGTGGCTTATGCTGCGGGCGAAGCGGCGGCCTTTGAAACCGTGGCGCATGGCTCTTTTCCTTCTTCAGTTGTTCAAGAGGCCACGGCCTCCGAGGGTTTTCCGCATGACCGTCGGATCGAGCGGCTCACGCCGCCGATCCTTGGAATTCATGCTCAATATTGGTCTTCGTAACGCTTGGCGAGGTCTTCGATGTTTTCCGGC
Organism: Mesorhizobium sp. CO1-1-11; assembly: GCF_020164995.1. Classification (NCBI taxonomy): domain Bacteria; kingdom Pseudomonadati; phylum Pseudomonadota; class Alphaproteobacteria; order Hyphomicrobiales; family Phyllobacteriaceae; genus Mesorhizobium; species Mesorhizobium sp. CO1-1-11. The sequence goes on along the minus strand of NZ_JAIUHE010000023.1, from coordinate 14,210 downwards.
GGCCAGTCCGGCACTTCCATGCCCAGGTGCAGGCCCATCGCCGCCAGCACTTCCTTGATCTCGTTCAGCGACTTGCGGCCGAAGTTCGGGGTGCGCAGCATCTCGGCTTCGGTCTTCTGGATGAGATCGCCGATATAGACGATGTTGTCGTTCTTCAGGCAGTTGGCCGATCGCACCGAAAGCTCGAGTTCGTCGACCTTCTTGAGCAGCGCCGGGTTGAAGGCGAGCTCGGTAACGGCTTCGGCGGCGACTTCCTTCTGCGGCTCGTCGAAGTTGACGAACAGGCCAAGCTGGTCCTGCAGGATGCGGGCGGCGAAAGCCACCGCGTCCTCGCCCGAGATCGAACCGTCGGTCTCGATGGTCATGGTCAGCTTGTCATAGTCGAGAACCTGGCCCTCGCGGGTGTTCTCGACCTTGTAGGAGACCTTCTTCACCGGCGAATAGAGGCTGTCCACCGGGATCAGGCCGATCGGCGCGTCCTCGGCGCGGTTGCGCTCGGCAGGCACGTAGCCCTTGCCGGTGTCGACGGTGAATTCCATGCGGATTTCAGCGCCTTCGTCCAGCGTGCAGATGACGTGGTCGGGGTTGAGGATCTCGACGTCGCCAACCGTCTGGATGTCGCCGGCAAGAACCGCACCCGGGCCCTGCTTGCGAACGACCATGCGCTTGGGGCCATCGCCTTCCATGCGGATTGCGATTTCCTTGATGTTCAGGACGATGTCGGTCACGTCCTCGCGCACGCCGGCGATGGACGAGAATTCATGCAGAACACCGTCGATCTGCACGGCGGTGACGGCCGCCCCGCGCAGCGAAGACAGAAGCACGCGGCGCAGCGCGTTGCCAAGCGTCAGGCCAAAGCCACGCTCGAGCGGCTCGGCGACCAGCGTGGTCAGCGTCTTCTTCTTCGACGAGAACTCGATCTTGTTCGGCTTGATCAGTTCCTGCCAATTTTTCTGGATCATGATGCTTTCCTTCCGTTGACCCGCCACCATCCAATCGTGGCGGGCGACCTGGAATACCGTGGAGGAACGCCCTTGGGCGCTCACGCGGCGTTCGATAAATTGCTTAGACGCGACGCTTCTTGCGCGGGCGGCAGCCATTGTGCGGGATCGGCGTCACATCACGGATCGAGGTGATGGTGAAGCCGGCCGCCTGCAGGGCGCGCAGCGCCGATTCACGACCGGAGCCCGGTCCGCAGACCTCGACTTCGAGCATGCGCATGCCGTGTTCCTGGGCCTTCTTGGCAACGTCCTCGGCAGCCATCTGGGCGGCGAACGGGGTCGACTTGCGCGAACCCTTGAAGCCCTGGGCACCGGCCGACGACCAGGCAATCGAATTGCCCTGCGCGTCGGTGATGGTGATCATCGTGTTGTTGAAGGTCGAATTGACGTGGGCAACGCCCGACGAAATATTCTTGCGTTCGCGACGGCGAACACGAGCGGCTTCCTTGGCCATGACAGTCCTTTCAGTTGATCTCTACACCGCCGTAATGCCAGCGGCTCCACCTGGAAGTGAATAGTGAATTAGTGAGTAGCGATGACGTCCTCACCACCCACTACCAATCACTCACTCTTATTACTTCTTCTTGCCGGCGATCGACTTGGCCGGGCCCTTGCGGGTACGTGCATTGGTGTGCGTGCGCTGGCCGCGAACCGGTAGCGAGCGGCGGTGACGCAGGCCGCGGTAGCAGCCAAGGTCCATGAGCCGCTTGATGTTCATCGACACTTCGCGGCGCAGGTCGCCTTCGACCTGATAGTCGCGGTCGATGGTCTCGCGGATCTGCAGCACTTCCGCATCGGTCAACTGGTTGACGCGGCGCTCGGCCGGGATGCCGACCTTGTCGACGATCTCCTGGGCGAACTTCTTGCCAATGCCGTGAATGTACTGAAGCGCGATGACGACGCGCTTGTTGGTCGGAATGTTGACGCCGGCTATACGAGCCATGTTCTTCTCTTCTCCATGTGGGCCGGACAAGCCGGCATTATTCAGATTGCCCCGCGTCCGGTGGAGGCCGGCCCTTGCGGGAGTTTCCAGTTCAAAGCGACTGCCCTGCCCTTGCGGACAGGCAAAGCGCGCATCTGATAGGAAGACGGGCCGCCATACCGCAGCAAGCCGTCTCCGTCAAGCTTAATCTTTAAATTCCCTTACCGCGCCTTCTCGGCCGCGGCGAGCACGGCTTCAATCTCGGCCGTTACGGCGTCGATGCTGGCCATGCCGTCCACAGTCTTGAGCTTGCCCTTGGCGTAATAGTAGCCGGTCAGCGGAGCGGTCTTCTTGTAGTACTCCCGCAGCCGCTCTTCGAACACGGCGGGATTGTCGTCCTTGCGCACCGGCTGGCCGGCGGCCTTTGCATCATCGGCGCGCTTGACGATTCGACCAACCAGGGCCCTGTCGTCGACAACCAGTTCGATGACGGTGTCGAGACCAATGCCACGCTCTGAAAGCATCGATTCAACCGCATCCGCCTGCACCAGCGTGCGCGGATAGCCGTCGAGGATAAAACCCTTGGCGCAGTCATCCTGATCGATACGCTCGGCGACGATGGCGTTGACGATGGCGTCGGACACCAGCTCGCCGGCATCCATCACCGCCTTGGCACGCTTGCCGACCTCGGTACCGGCCTGAACGGCGGCACGCAGCATATCACCCGTCGAGAGCTGGGGTATGCCGTGTTTTTCTACCAGTCTTTGTGCTTGTGTCCCCTTGCCCGCTCCTGGCGGCCCAAGCAAAATCAACCTCATCTGGCTTTCTTCCCCCCGCGCAGCTTCGACTTCTTGATCAGGCCTTCATACTGGTGCGCGATCAGGTGACCCTGAATCTGCGCAACCGTATCGAGCGTGACACTGACCACGATCAGAAGCGATGTGCCACCGAGGTAGAATGGTACGCCAGTCGCCGAGATCAGGAACTCCGGCAGCAGGCACACCAGCACCAGGTAGATGGCGCCGACGACGGTGATGCGGGTGAGAACGTAGTCGATGTAATCGGCGGTGCGCTCGCCCGGACGATAGCCAGGGATGAAGCCCGAATGCTTCTTGAGCTGGTCGGCGGTATCCTTCGGGTTGAACACGATCGCTGTGTAGAAGAAGGCGAAGAACACGATCATCGCCGCATAGAATGCCATGTAGAGCGGCTGGCCGTGGCCAAGCGAGGCCAGGATGGTGCTGGCCCAGGCCGGCATGTTGGTCGTCTGCGAGAAGCCGGCGACGGTGGCCGGCAGCAGAAGCAGCGACGACGCGAAGATCGGCGGGATGACGCCCGAGGTGTTGAGCTTGAGCGGCAGATGCGAGGTATCGCCCTGGAACATGCGATTGCCGACCTGGCGCTTCGGATACTGGATCAGCAGGCGGCGCTGGGCGCGCTCGAAGAACACGATAAGCGCTATGACGACGATGGCCAGCACGATGATCGCCAGGATCAGGCCGGTCGACAGGGCGCCGGTACGGCCGAGTTCCAGTGTGCCGGAAATGGCATGCGGCAAGCCGGCGACGATGCCGGAGAAGATGATCAGCGAAATGCCGTTGCCGATGCCGCGCGCGGTGATCTGCTCGCCCAGCCACATCAGGAACATGGTGCCGCCGACCAGCGTGACGACGGTGGAGATGCGGAAGAACATGCCGGGATCGCTGACGATGCCGTTGCCGTTCTCCAGTCCCACCGAAATGCCATAGGCCTGCACCAGCGCCAAGAGCACGGTGCCGTAGCGCGTGTACTGGTTGATGACCTTGCGGCCCTGCTCGCCTTCCTTCTTCAGCGCTTCCAGCGAGGGAATGACCGAGGTCATCAGCTGCATGATGATGGAAGCGGAGATGTAGGGCATGATGCCGAGTGCAAAGATCGCCATGCGCTGCACGGCACCGCCGGCGAACATGTTGAACATGCCGAGCACGCCCTTGCTCTGCGAGGAGAAGGCCTGGGCGAAAGCGTCGGGATTGATGCCGGGAAGCGGGATGTAGGTGCCGAGACGATAGACGAGCAACGCGCCGATGGTGAACCAGATGCGTTTCTTAAGGTCCTCCGCCTTGGCGAAGGCCGAGAAATTCAGATTCGAGGCTAGTTGTTCAGCAGCCGAAGCCATGCCTGATTCTCCGCTTGGTAACGCTTGATGGCCCGTGAGGTCAGGCGGTGCGTTTCACCGAAGCTCACGAGATAAGCTCCGGGCTGTAAACATGCAAGCGGCCGCGTCGACGCGGCCGCTAAATTGAGCAGGTCAAAGCGCGATCTCAAGCAAAAACGGATACCACTCTTGCCGACCGCTCTTCAAATTGCCGTTACTCGGCGGCTGCCTTTTCCGGCAGCTTGACCGAACCGCCGGCCTTTTCGATCTTCTCGATCGCGGCCTTGGAGGCGCCGGCGACGTCGAAGGCGAGCTTGGCCTTGAGTTCGCCATCGGACAGCACGCGCACGCCATCCTTGACGCGACGGATGACGCCGGCGGCGACAAGCGCCTCGGCCGTCACGGTCGCCTTGACGTCAAGCTTCTTGGCATCAACGGCTTCCTGGATACGGGCCAGCGAGACGACGGTGAAGCTCTTGGCGAAGATGTTGTTGAAGCCACGCTTCGGCAGACGCCTGTAGAGCGGCATCTGGCCACCCTCGAAGCCGTTGACGGCGACGCCGGAGCGCGCCTTCTGGCCCTTGACGCCGCGACCGGCGGTCTTGCCAGAGCCGGAGCCGATGCCGCGGCCGAGACGCTTCTTGGAGTGCGTCGCGCCGTCCTTGTCACGCAGATCATTGAGTTTCATCTGGGTTCTCCTGCGCTCTTGCTCAGCCCTCGTCCACGACGCGGACGAGATGCTGGACGGCAGCGATCATGCCGCGCACGGAAGGCGTATCTTCCAGCGTGCGCTGCTTGTGCATCTTGTTGAGGCCGAGGCCGACCAGCGTTGCGCGCTGTTCCTTCGGGCGGCGGATCGGCGAACCGATCTGCTCAACGGTGATGGTCTTGGTTGCTTTCTTGGCCATGGTCAAAATCCCTGGTCAGATCGACTATTCTTCAGCCGCAACGGCGGTGCCGCGGCGGGCCTGAAGGGTCGAATACTTGATGCCACGCGCGGCAGCCACATCCTTGGGATGCATTTGGCTCTTCAGCGCGTCGAAGGTGGCGCGAACCATGTTGTACGGGTTCGACGAACCCATCGACTTGGCAACCACGTCGTGCATGCCGAGCGTCTCGAAGACGGCGCGCATCGGGCCGCCGGCGATGATGCCGGTACCCTGCTTGGCAGCGCGCAGCAGAACGCGGCCAGCGCCCCAACGTCCCTCGACGTCATGGTGCAACGTGCGGCCCGAGCGCAACGGCACGAAGATCATGTCGCGCTTTGCGGATTCGGTTGCCTTGCGGATAGCTTCCGGCACTTCGCGCGCCTTGCCGTGACCAAAGCCAACGCGGCCCTTCTGGTCGCCGACGACGACGAGCGCGGCAAAACCGAAGCGACGGCCGCCCTTGACGACCTTGGCGACGCGGTTGATGTGGACAAGCTTGTCCACCATGCCGTCATCGCGTTCTTCACGATCGCGGCCGCGGCCGCCATCCCTACGTTCCTGTGCCATATCCTGTTCCTTGTTCTTTTCCGGAAGCACGGGTTGCTGATTGCCGGCGCCGCTTTGGGTCGCCGACGGTGAAAATCATTTCTTCCCTTGCATGATCTTATCCGAAAAGTCTGCAACTTTTCGGGGTCATGCTTAGAAGCTGAGACCGCCTTCGCGGGCCGCTTCAGCCAGCGCCTTGACGCGGCCGTGATAGATGTAGGCGCCGCGATCGAAGACGACTTCCTTGACGCCAGCCTTGGTGGCGCGCTCGGCGATCAGCTTGCCGATCGCAGCGGCGGCAGCAGTGTCAGCGCCGGTCTTGAGCGAACCCTTGAGATCCTTCTCGAGCGTCGAGGCGGCGGCAATGGTGTGGCCCTTGGCGTCGTCGATGACCTGGACGTAGATGTTCTTAGACGTGCGATGAACCGACAGACGCGGACGCTCGCCGGCGACTTTCTTGATCTGACGGCGCACGCGCTGCGCGCGGCGCTGGATGGATTCCTTGATAGCCATAATAGTTCCTTGCCTTCAAAAAACAGGGGCCGCCATATGCGGTAGGCGAAGCGCCTCCCGCGACCGCTCCCCGCGGCGTTAACTTCCGTGGCTTGGTCCCTGTCCGAAAAGTCTGCAACTTTTCAGGACCAAGCCGACTACTTCTTCTTGCCTTCCTTGCGGACGATCTTCTCGCCAGCGTAGCGGACGCCCTTGCCCTTGTAGGGCTCGGGACCGCGGTATTCGCGGATTTCCGCTGCGACCTGGCCGACCTGCTGCTTGTCGATGCCGGCCACGGTGATTTCGGTCGGCTTCGGCACGGTGATCGTGATGCCGGCCGGCGTCTCGTAGACGACATCATGGCTGAAGCCAAGGGCCAGTTGCAGGTTCTTGCCCTGCAAGGCGGCGCGATAGCCGACGCCGGTGATCTCGAGCTTCTTCTCGAAACCGTCCTTCACGCCCTGCAGGATGTTGACGATCTGCGTGCGCGACATGCCCCACTTAGAGCGGGCGGTCTTGGTCTGGTCGCGAGGCTGGACAGCGATTTCGCTGCCTTCCATCTTGACCAGGACTTCGTCGTTCACCACGAACTTCAGCTCGCCCTTGGGGCCCTTCGCCGTCACGGTCTGGCCATTGACGGTCGCGGTCACGCCCTGCGGCAGCGAAACGGGTTTCTTTCCAATACGAGACATCAGGTTGTCCTCGTCACTTCTCTTGTTTCAGGTCTCTGTCTTCGGGAACGATCCGAAGACCGAATTCCACGTGCGGTAAGCTGCCGGATCAGAAGATCTGGCAGAGGATCTCGCCGCCGACGTTCTGTTCGCGTGCTTCATGGTCGGCCATCACGCCCTTCGGTGTCGAAAGGATGGCAATGCCGAGGCCGTTGGCAACGTGCGGAATCGACTTGGCCGAGACGTAAACGCGGCGGCCGGGCTTCGAAACGCGGGCGATTTCGCGCACGACCGGGGCACCGTCGAAATACTTCAGCTCGATTTCGATCTCGGACTTGCCGTTGTCGAAATCGGTCTGGCTGTAATCGCGGATATAGCCTTCAGCCTTCAGCACGTCGAGGACGCGGGTGCGCAGACGCGAGGCCGGCGTCGAGACACTCGACTTCTTGCGGCCATAGGCGTTGCGGATGCGGGTCAGCATATCGCCGAGAGGATCGCTCAATGACATGTTATGTCCTCCTTACCAGCTCGACTTGACCAGGCCCGGGATCTGGCCGTTATTGCCGAGGTCCCGAAGCGCGATGCGCGATACTTTGAGCTTGCGATAGTAGGCACGCGGGCGGCCGGTGACTTCGCAGCGGTTGCGGATGCGGATTTTGGCCGAGTTGCGCGGCATGGCGGCAAGCTTGAGCTGAGCGCGGAAGCGCTCTTCCATCGGCTTGGATTGATCCATGATGATCGCCTTGAGCGCAGCGCGCTTGGGACCGTACTGGTCGGCAAGCTTGCGGCGCCTGTTGTTCTTCTCGACTGAGCTGGTCTTTGCCATTTCAGATTTTTCCTTTTCTCGCTGCCGTTACTGGCGGAAGGGGAAGTTGAAAGCCTTGAGCAAAGCCCTGGCTTCGTCGTCCGTCTTCGCAGTCGTACAAACGATGACGTCCATGCCCCAGATCTGATCAACCTTGTCGTAGTTGATCTCCGGGAACACGATGTGCTCCTTGATGCCCATGGCGTAGTTGCCACGGCCATCGAAGCTCTTGGGGTTCAGTCCGCGGAAGTCGCGGACGCGCGGCAGCGCGATGTTCACGAGGCGGTCGAGGAACTCGTACATGCGTTCCTTGCGCAGCGTGACCTTGGCGCCGATCGGCATCTTCTCGCGAACCTTGAAGCCCGCGATCGAATTGCGGGCGCGGGTGACGACGGCCTTCTGGCCGGCGATCATCGCCAGGTCCTCGGCCGCGACCGAAGGCTTCTTCGAATCGGCGGTCGCTTCGCCCACACCCATGTTCAGCACGATCTTGTCGAGGCGCGGAACCTGCATCTCGTTGTCGTAGCCGAACTGCTCCTGCAGCGCCTTGCGGATGGTCTCGTTGTAGACCTGCTTGAGGCGCGGCGTGTTGTTGGCAGTCGCCTGCTTGGTTTGAGCCTTAGCCATTGATGACTTCTCCCGAGCGCTTGGCGACGCGCACCTTCTTGCCGTCCTTCTGGAAGACGAAACCGACGCGGGTCGGCTTGCCGTCCTTCGGATCGGCCAGCGCGATGTTCGACAGCTGGATCGGCGCTTCCTTGGTGATGATCCCGCCCTCTTGGGACTGGGACTGCTTCTGGTGACGACGGATCATGTTGACGCCGCGCACCAGCGCGGTGTCATCCTTCGGCTGAACCGAGAGGACTTCGCCCGAACGGCCCTTGTCCTTGCCGGCCAGCACGACGACCTTGTCGCCTTTTCTAATCTTTTGCATTGGTCCGGCTCCTTACAGCACTTCAGGCGCGAGCGAGATGATCTTCATATGGTTCTTGGCGCGAAGTTCGCGCGGAACCGGTCCGAAGATACGCGTGCCGATCGGCTCTTTCTTGTTGTCGACGAGAACAGCCGCGTTCTTGTCGAAACGGATCACGCTGCCGTCCGGGCGGCGGATGTCCTTGGCCGTGCGAACCACGACCGCCTTCATCACATCGCCCTTCTTAACGCGGCCGCGCGGAATGGCTTCCTTGATCGACACCACGATGATGTCGCCCACGGAAGCGTATTTCCGCTTCGAGCCGCCCAGCACCTTGATGCACATGACACGACGCGCGCCGGAATTATCCGCCACGTCGAGGTTTGTTTGCATCTGAATCATGACTGGCCGCCTTCTTCTTTTCTAACGGGATGGGCTCGAAGCCCCTCCCCGGTCTGTCCAAAATTCGTTTGTTTACGCCTGATCCGAGGATACGACGATCCAGCGCTTATCCTTGGAAATCGGCTTCGATTCCTGGATGAACACCTGATCGCCGACCTTGTGGGCGTTGTTCTCGTCGTGCGCCTTGTACTTCTTGGTCATGCGCACGGTCTTCTTCATCACGGGATGCGTGAAGCGCCGTTCGACCTTGACGACAACCGTCTTCTCGTTCTTGTCGCTGACGACGGTGCCCTGCAGAATGCGCTTTGGCATGGTTTTCGTCCTTAAGCCTTCTTGGCTGCGGACTTTTCCGCAGCGATGGTCTTGATACGCGCAATGTCCTTGCGAACCTGCCTCACGCGCGCGGTCTTCTCGAGCTGGCCGGTGGCCTTCTGGAAGCGCAGGTTGAACTGCTCCTTCTTCAGGCTGGCCAGGTCGTCGGTCAGCTGGTCCTGGGTCTTGGTCCGGATGTCTTCGGCTTTCATGATCAGCCCGTCCTTATTCTGCGATGCGCTGTACGAAGCGCGTCCTGACCGAGAGCTTGGCCGCGCCGAGACGCAGCGCCTCACGGGCGGTTTCTTCATTGACGCCGTCGATCTCGAACATGATGCGGCCCGGCTTGACACGCGCCGCCCAGTAATCGACCGCGCCCTTGCCTTTGCCCATGCGGACTTCGGTCGGCTTCGACGTGACCGGCACGTCCGGGAAAATGCGGATCCAGACGCGGCCGGCACGCTTCATTTCGCGAGTGATCGCGCGGCGGGCCGCCTCGATCTCACGCGCGGTGACGCGGTTCGGCTCAAGCGCCTTCAGCCCGAAACCACCGAAATCCAGGTTGGTGCCGCCCTTTGCGGTACCATGGATACGGCCCTTGAACTGCTTGCGGAACTTTGTGCGCTTTGGCTGCAGCATCGTTCTAACTCCAAATTCCTAAATGTCTCAGGCGTTTTCGCGACGACGACCGCGTTCGCGATCACCACCGCCGCCATGCGCGGCATCACCCTCGGTCGCGCGGCGTTCCGAAGCCATCGGATCGTGCTCGAGGATCTCGCCCTTGAATACCCAGACCTTGACGCCGCAGATGCCATACGCCGTGTTCGCCTCGGCCGTGCCGTAGTCGACATCGGCGCGCAGCGTATGCAGCGGCACGCGACCTTCACGGTACCATTCCATGCGCGCGATCTCGGCGCCGCCAAGACGGCCGGCGCAGTTGATGCGGATGCCTTCGGCACCGAGGCGCATGGCCGACTGCACGGCACGCTTCATGGCGCGGCGGAACGCGATGCGGCGCTCGAGCTGCTGGGCGATCGACTGGGCGACCAGGGTCGCGTCGATTTCCGGCTTGCGCACTTCAACGATGTTGAGGTGCGTCTCGGACTTCGTCATCTCCATCAGCTTCTTGCGAAGCTTCTCGATGTCGGCGCCCTTCTTGCCGATGATCAGACCCGGGCGCGCGGCATGGATGGTGACGCGGCACTTCTTGTGCGGACGCTCGATCACGACCTTCGAGATCGCGGCCTGCTTGAGTTCCTTCTCAAGATACTTGCGGATCTTGATGTCCTCATGCAGCAGCTTGCCGTACTCGCCGGTGTTCGCGAACCAGCGCGAATCCCAGGTGCGGTTGATGCCGAGGCGAAGACCGATCGGATTGACTTTCTGGCCCATTATGCGGCCTCCCCTTTTTCTTCGACTTCACGAACGACGATCGTGAGGTGCGAGAACGGCTTCTCGATACGGCTGGCGCGACCACGGCCACGAGCGTGGAACCGCTTCATGACGATCGACTTGCCGACATAGGCTTCCGCCACCACCAGCGCATCGACATCGAGGTCGTGGTTGTTTTCCGCGTTGGCGATTGCCGATTCCAACGTCTTCTTGACCGTGCCGGAAATCCGCTTGGCCGAGAATTCGAGATCGGAAAGCGCTGTCGCGACCTTCTTGCCGCGGATCAGCGCGGCAACCAGGTTCAGCTTCTGCGGGCTGATACGGATCGTGCGCAACACGGCGCGCGCTTCGTTGTCAGCAAGCCTGCGCGGAGCTTTGGCCTTGCCCATGATTATTTCCTCTTCGCCTTCTTATCCGCGCCGTGACCGTAATAGGTCCGGGTCGGAGCGAATTCACCGAACTTGTGACCGACCATGTCCTCGTTCACCGAAACGGGAACATGCTTCTGGCCGTTGTAGACACCGAAGGTGAGGCCGACGAACTGCGGCAGGATGGTGGAGCGACGGCTCCACATCTTGATCACCTCATTGCGACCGCCTTCACGAACCTTATCCACCTTCTTGAGAAGGTAGCCGTCGATGAAGGGGCCTTTCCAAATAGAACGAGTCACTTGGCGTTACCTCTTCTTAGCTCTTGCGCTGATGGCGCGAGCGCAGGATGAACTTGTCGGTCGCCTTGTTGGACCGCGTCTTCTTGCCCTTGGTCGGCTTGCCCCACGGGCTGACCGGATGACGGCCACCGGAGGTGCGGCCTTCACCACCGCCATGCGGGTGGTCGACCGGGTTCATGGTCACGCCGCGATTGTGCGGACGCTTGCCACGCCAAACCGTGCGGCCGGCCTTGCCGTCGTTGATGTTGCCGTGGTCCGGATTGGACACGGCACCGACGGTGGCCATGCAGGAGCCGTGAACGACACGCTGCTCGCCCGAGTTGAGGCGCAGGATCGCCATGCCCTGGTCACGGCCGACCAACTGGCCGTAGCCACCTGCCGACCGGGCGACCTGGGCGCCCTTGCCCGGCTTCAGCTCGATGTTGTGGACGATGGTGCCGACCGGCATCGAGGCCAGCGGCATCGCATTGCCCGGCTTAACGTCGACCGCTTCGCCAGCCACGATCTTGTCGCCGGGAGCCAGGCGCTGCGGAGCGATGATGTAGGACAGCTCACCATCATCATACTTGATCAATGCGATGAAGGCGGTGCGGTTCGGATCGTATTCAATGCGCTCGACCGTACCGACAACGTCGAACTTGCGACGCTTGAAGTCGATGATGCGGTACGAACGCTTGTGGCCACCACCAATGAAGCGGGCGGTGATACGGCCGTGGTTGTTGCGGCCGCCCGACTTGGTCAGACCCTCGGTCAGGCCCTTGACGGGCTTGCCCTTGTAAAGGCCCGAGCGGTCGACGATGACCAGCTGGCGGGTGCTCGGCGTTACCGGGTTGAATTTTTTCAGTGCCATTGTTGTTGTCCTCGCGGCCTTGCTCAGAGACCCGTCGCGACGTCGATCGACTGGCCGTCGGCCAGCGTCACGATCGCCTTCTTGACGTCGCTCTGGCGGCCGATCGTGCCGCGGAAGCGCTTGATCTTGCCCTTGCGGACAAGCGTGTTCACGGCCATCACCTTGACGCCGAACAGCGCTTCGACGGCGGCCTTGATTTCGGGCTTCGACGCCTTCTTGGCGACGTTGAAGACGACCTGGTTCTGCTCGGAGGCCATGGTCGACTTTTCAGTGATCGCCGGCGAGACGATCACGTCGTAGTGACGAAGGTCGGTCATTTAAAGCGCTCCTCGAGAGCCTCGACGGCGGCCTTCGAAAGGACCAGCGTGCCGCGGCGCAGAATGTCGTAGACGTTGATGCCCTGGATGGGCAGCACGTCGATGTTGGGGATGTTGGTGGCTGCCAGCTTGAAGTTCTTGTCAAGCTCGGCGCCGCCAATCACCAGGGCGTTGGTCAGGCCCAGCGTCGCGAAATTCGCGATCAGCGCCTTGGTCTTGGCCTCGGTCAGCTTCAGCTCGTCGATGATGATGATCGACGCGCTCTTGGCCTTGGCCGAAAGGGCATGCTTGAGGCCGAGCGCACGAACCTTCTTGGGCAGTTCATGCTCATGGCTGCGAACGACCGGGCCGTGGGCCTTGCCGCCGCCGCGGAACTGCGGAGCGCGTGCGGAGTGGTGACGGGCGCGGCCCGTACCCTTCTGCTTGTACATCTTGGCACCGGTGCGCGCGATTTCGGCGCGGCCCTTGGCCTTGTGCGTGCCCTGCTGCTTCTTGGCAAGCTGCCAGCGCACGACGCGCTGCAGGATGTCCTCGCGCGGATCAAGGCCGAAAATTCCGTCGGAAAGTTCCACCTTGCCGGCGTCTTTGCCGCCGAGCGTTGTGATCTTGAGATCCATTATTCCGCTCCCTCTGTGGCCGGAGCCTCGTTCTTAGCAGCTGCCGCAACGGCGCGGATCGCGGCGGGCTTCGGCGCATTGGCCGGCAGTGCCACCTTGGCCGCGTCGCGGACCAGGATCCAGGCGCCCTTCGATCCGGGAACCGCACCGCGGATCAGGATCAGGCCGCGGTCGGCATCGGTCGAAACGACCTCGACATTCTGTGTCGTTACGCGGGTGTCGCCCATGTGACCAGCCATATGCTTGCCCTTGAACACCTTGCCCGGGTCCTGGCGCTGACCGGTCGAGCCGTGTGTACGGTGCGAGACCGAGTTACCGTGGGTCGCGCGGCCACCACCCATGTGGTGGCGCTTGATGACGCCCTGGAAACCCTTGCCGATCGTCGTGCCCGTCACATCGACCTTCTGGCCGGCGACAAAATGGTCGACGGTGATCTCGGCGCCGACGTCGATCATGTTGTCGGCAGAGACGCGGAACTCGGCGACCTTCGCCTTCGGCTCGACGGAGGCGGTCGCGAAATGGCCGCGCATCGCCTTCGACGTGTTCTTCACCTTGGCGAGGCCAACGCCGAGCTGAACGGCGGTGTAGCCATTCTTCTCCTGCGTGCGCTGTGCCACGACCTGGCAGTTCTCCATCTGGAGAACGGTGACGGGAACATGTTCCCCGGCATCATTATAGATGCGGGTCATTCCCACCTTCTTTGCAATCACACCTGAACGCATCGGTTCAATTCCTTTAGAGTTCCGGGCCAGGGGCACCGCCCCTCACCGCGCTCTCATTCCCTTAGAGCTTGATCTCGACGTCGACGCCGGCGGCCAGATCGAGCTTCATCAAAGCATCGACCGTCTGCGGGGTCGGATCGACGATGTCGAGCAGACGCTTGTGCGTGCGCATCTCGAACTGCTCACGGCTCTTCTTGTCGACGTGGGGCGACCGGTTGACCGTGAACTTTTCGATCCGCGTCGGCAGCGGAATGGGGCCGCGGACGTTTGCCCCGGTGCGCTTGGCCGTCGACACGATTTCCTTCGTCGAGGCGTCGAGCACGCGGTGATCAAACGCCTTCAGGCGGATGCGGATATTCTGTCCGTTCATGCGTCACTTCCTTGTTCTGGCGCGGCGCGGGCAACTCCGGCGCCCGCGACAGATCGGTTTAAGTCCAAATTACTCTTTGATGGTGACGACGATGCCGGCACCGACGGTGCGGCCGCCTTCACGGATGGCGAAGCGCAGCTTCTCT